>JAFGID010000072.1 GCA_016929735.1 Ignavibacteriales bacterium
AACATTAGGAGGTTCTATAGTAGTACAATTACTGAATTAATTAGAGTATTACTAACTTATTTTGAGGAGGAACGCGATGAACGTTGCAAATCAAATGCAAGAACCTACTAATCCTTTAGCAGACCTTATCAATGATGAGATTTACGAACTGCTTTATAGTAGGGATTTAATCAACGAAAAATCTGTACGCGATTATCTTATTAGGAAAAGTTTTAAGGAATTAAGAGCAAGAAAATTAAGTGCAAGTGATGCAATAGATGAATTGCGAAAAGAATATCCTTATTTACAGTTTGATACAATAAGAAAAATTGTGTATCAAATTAGTAACAAATCTTCTTGACATTAAATCCACATAAACTTATTTTTGCATTGAATTTTATTTAAGATTTTGTCGAGTGCCCAGCGCAAGCACTGCACTGGGCTTTTTACTAATAATCTAAAGAGGAATTGTATGGCAAAAGTCTATAAAAAAGGGAAAGCAAAATTTAAAATATCTCCTTTTGGAGATTATTGGAATAAAATTAACTATTATCTCCTCGCACTAGGTTTTGTTGTTCTTATTATTGGTTTTTATTTATTAAGCCAAGGCCCTTGGGATAATCCTGTCTCTTTATCAATAGCTCCGATAGTTTTATTAATCGCTTACTTAATCATTTTTCCAGCTGCTATTTTATATAGAAAAAGAAAGGATAAACAACCGGAACAAGAAAATGTTTATAGGAAAGATCAAGGGTAATATAGTATCAACTCATAAGAATGAATATCTAAAGGGACATAAGCTACTTTCAGTTCAGCCAATTGATCTTAAAGGAAATTTTATTGGGAGAAAAGATTACATTGCTATTGACCTTGTGGATGCAGGAGTTGGCGATATTGTTTTAATTGTTCAGGAGGGAGATGCTGTCCAACAAGTGCTTGGCCATAATAAAGCACCAGTAAATACAATAGTGATAGCAGTAGTTGATGATATAGATATTGGAATATCTAAGAAATAATTATTAATGAATTTGGAAAAGTTACCTTTTAATGATTTTGTTTTATTAAATCTCCTTTTATCTGTCGAACAATTAGGTCCCACCAAAATTTTAGCACTCTATTCTAAATTTCAAAGTTTTGAAAGTATTTTAAACGCTACAAAATCTGAACTATGTCAGATTGAAAATATTGGGAAAAATATTGCTCAAAGAATTCAACATGTAAGTAACAAAACCGAACTAGTTAGAACCGAAGTTGAAAGAGAAATTGAAAAGTTACAAAAAATCAATGGTAGATATTTCACATATTGGGATGAGGAATATCCTGAGATATTGAAGAATGTTTACTACCCGCCACTAATTTTATATGCACTCGGCAAGAATTCAGAAAAAGATAAATACTCAATAGCGATTGTTGGTACAAGAAAACCAACGAATTATGGCAAGAAAGAAGCTGAAAGATTTTCAAGCTATTTAGCATCACAAGGAATTACAATCGTCAGCGGATTAGCAAGGGGTATTGATACTATAGCACATAAAAGTGCTCTACAAGCAAAAGGAAGAACTATTGCTGTTACAGGTGCCGGACTGGACTACATTTATCCATCTGAAAATAAAAAATTATATCATGAGATTGTAAATAATGGAAAGATAATTACCGAATTTAAAATCGGGACAAAATCTGATGCAAAGAATTTTCCGCAAAGGAATAGGATTATTAGCGGCTTGTCTCTCGGGACAATAATAGTTGAGACAAAAATACAGGGGGGAGCAATGCAAACTGCTGCACATACAACAGATCAAAACAGAGAACTTTTTGCTATTCCGGGTAATAACTTAGTTAAACAAAACGAAGGACCAAACTTGTTAATACAGAGAGGCGAGGCAAAACTTGTGATTAATCCCGAAGATGTTTTAACTGAACTTGAGATAAAACTTAAACCTATTATAGGTAAAACAATACCAAAACCAACCTTTGACTTAAATATGTTTGAACAAAAAATTCTTTCTGTTCTAAACCAAGAGCCGATTCATATTGATAGGATTGCCTCACTAACAAACTTTTCAACTTCGGATTGCTTAGTTTATTTGTTATCACTTGAATTTAAAGGACTGGTCAGGCAATTACCCGGTAAAACATTTTCTTTAATCTAAAAACAACAGACCCTTTAAATTTATTACGTTAATTATCTATAGTAAACATTCCCTAAGATTTTTTATTTTTGAACAATAAATAATAATTTTTTCACCAATATAATATCAACCATGAGATATTTTGATTCAAGTTATTTTACTTACAAGAATAATCAACTGTTTTGCGAAGATGTTGCTGTAGAACAAATAATCAAACAAGTAGGAACACCAACTTATATTTACAGCAAAAAATTCTTTATTGACCGATATACTGAGTTTACAAATGCATTTAAAGAAATTAAGCATTCAATTTTTTATGCAATAAAATCTAATTTTAATTTAAATTTAATAAAAATATTTTCCAATTTAGGTTCAGGACTGGATGTTAATTCGGAGGGTGAATTATACAGGGCACTCAAAGTAGGAATTCATCCACAAAAAATCTTTTTATCGGGTGTTGGAAAGACTAAAAGAGAAATTGAATTAGGTATTGAAAATAACATCTTACTGATAAAAACAGAATCTGAAGAGGAGTTAATTCTAATTGATAAAATTGCAAGAGAAAAGAACAAAATTGCACCGGTGCATTTACGAATTAATCCTAACGTAGATCCAAAAACTCATCCATACATATCTACCGGTTTAGCAGAAGAGAAATTCGGCATACCTGAGGAAGAAGCTATTGAGCATTTTAGATTAGCGGCAAAATTAGAAAACGTTAGACCGGTTGGTGTCGGTATGCACATCGGTTCACAAATAACAACTATTGCGCCTTATAAAGAAGCAATAGAAAAAATGCTTGAATTGTTTCTCAAAATTAAATCCGCAGGAATTAAATTAAATCACTTCAACATTGGTGGTGGGATTGGTGTTGTGTATAATGACGAGAAACCTTTCACACTTCAGGAATTTGCTAACAAAGTAATACCAATTTTTAAAAAATTTGAATGTGAAATTATGTTCGAACCAGGACGTTTTCTTACTGCTAATGGTGGTATTATAGCTACTGAAGTTTTATATACAAAACAGAATAAAAAGAAAAATTTTATTATTGTTGATGCTTCTATGGCCGAAATCATTAGACCAAGCATTTATGATGCGTATCATCACATACAACACTTAGTCAAGATAGAAAATGAAACAATTATCGCTGACATTGTAGGGCCAGTTTGCGAAAGCGGTGATTTCATCGCTAAGGATAGAGAAATTATTAAATGCAATAGTGGTGAATTCCTCGCAATTATGTCCGCCGGTTCGTATTGTATGGTTATGTCATCGAATTACAATGGTAGAAGAAGAGCCCCTGAAATTATGGTTGATAAAGATAAATTTTATATAACACGTAGTCGTGAATCATTTCAACATCTTTTATTCGATGAACAAATCATTGAAGAATTGTTTCAATAAATATTTTACCTTTTCTATAATTAGGTGATAAAATGAAAGCTATGATTTTAGCTGCTGGTTTAGGAACTAGATTAAGACCTATAACAGATAAAATTCCCAAAGCATTGGTAACAATTAAAAATAAAACATTGCTTGAAATAACAATTGAAAAATTAAAGAAAACTGGAATAAGGGAGATTGTAATTAATGTTCACCATTTCCCAGATTTAATAATTAACTACATAAAACAAAATAAATATTTTAATATAAGAATAGAAATTTCCAATGAGAGAAATAATCTACTGGATACTGGCGGTGGTATAAAAAAAGCAGAGTGGTTCTTAAGAAATGATGATTTTATCGTTCATAATATTGATATTATTTCTGATATAGACATAATTCAAATGTATGAATTTCATAAATCGCAAAATGCTTTAGCGACGGTGGCTGTTAAAAATCGCGAAACGCAAAGATATTTTTTGTTTGATGATGAAATGAACTTGTGCGGATGGAAAAATATTAAGACCAATGAAATAAAAATTGTCAAGGGTACTGAAACAAAATTAATTCCGCTTGCATACAGTGGCATCCAGATCTTAAGTCCAAAAATATTTGATTTAATGACCGAATCGGGAAAATTTTCTATTGTTGATACCTATATACGATTAGCGCAAAGTTGTACGATAAAAGCATTCAGACACGACGATTTTCAATGGTATGATGTTGGGAAAATTGATGTGCTAAATTATCTCAATAGAAATTGGAATTTATAATCTGATGCCTTCATAATAAATTATTTATTACGAAGGCACAAGATCATATTACATTCATTCAAAATCCAATTCATTTGCGGGTTTTACATCTCCCACGGGTTGAGATCTGAAGGGATTATCGATTTCTTCTTTCGAACCATCACGATAAGTAACAATTAATTTTGGACTTGTCAAATCTCTTTGAACTTGCTCAAGTGATGTTATTGCTGAATTGAAATAAACAAACATTGTCGGCTGTTCAATATATCTTCTTGTAATTCTGAAAATTCCTTTATTGTTCGAGAGATGACTCATCAAGAAGATTAAATTTCTATTTATTGTTGCTTCATCAAGTTCAGGTTCAACGAATGGATAAATTAAAACAGATAACTTTTCGATATCCTGTTCGGGATATTTATTAAAAGGTCTATCAAACTCATTGAATAGACGAATGTTATAATCCCTAACCGAAATAAATCCTTTATCTTCACCCTTACCGGTTGTTTTAAAATTTAATTCTAAATCAACAGCAACTCCGTTTTGTGTTGCTGTTATCTCGTCAGCATTGATTATATTTTTAATATCTTCTGATTTTATTTCTTGTGGGTTATAAAATATTGTTGCGATGACTGGTTCACCGAAATATGTATCAAAACCATAAATGTTTTCATTTTGTTCTAAAGCAAGTTTTAAATTTTGATGGTCAATTGCATCAAACAAATTATCAATTCCGATTTCAAACATCGCAATTGAATCAATTTGCAAACCTGTAGCTTTTCTTATTTCAATTTTTTGTGGTGTGAATAAAATTTCAATTATTTGCTTTTCAGATATTTCGGTTGGATTATAATAAATTTTTACTGTGTGAGAAGAAGCATAAGCATCAAGCCCGTAGATTCCTTTTAAAGAAGTAAGATGATTTTTTAATGACATTGCAGAACCATAACACTTAACTGTTTTAAGATCAGTTTGTTCATATATTGCTATTGTATTTACCTTATCAAAATCATTCCATCTTTCAGATATTGTCGTAAATTCAAATTTAGAAGCAAAACCTAAACTAAGAGCAATTAAAACTACTGTTGCAACAGGAGCAAGATATTTTGTCCAAGATTTTCCATTTATTTCCAGAGTTTTTTTCTCTGGGCATACATGCACACAGTCTGTACATAAATTGCAATCGGTGTGTCTTATATCATCATATTCTGTAATTTTTATTCCCTGAGGACATGCCTTCTCGCAAAGTTTACAAAATGTACAACTTTCTTCATTACGAGTAATTTTTGCAAGTGGGAAAGTAAAACTTCTCTTGAAAAATACCTCGGTAATCATCCCAACCAATACAATTACAAGAAGTAACCAGAATAGTGAAACACTCATTACCAGCCAATTAAATAAGATATAAACAGCAATCACAATTGCCACAGGAATGAAATTTAAAAACACATTACTAATTGCACTTAAAGGACAAAGATATTTACACCAAAATAATCTTGTAAATATTGTTCCCAAAATTAAAAGTGCAACTGCAGGAATTGCAAGATATAAAACAATATCGCTGTTATCAAAAAAATTTGCAAGTGCAAAATAGGGGTCATATTGCTTACAAAACAATTCGCTTGATGTCATTGTTATCCATAAAGTAAAAAACAATAATGCGTATTTCAAAACTCTTAAAACCCTATCAAAAAATTCAGTGATTTTCATTCTGATTTTGAATCTGTCTCCAATTTTGCCGAGCCACTCGGTAATCGCACCCAAAGGGCAAACATAACTGCAAAATAATTTCCCGATCAGAATTATACCAAGCAATAATCCTAAACCTAGAATTAATTGTACCTCACTCATATTACATGACATCGTTCCCTGATTTAATTTGCTACCGAAAGAAGCAAGCCCACCGAAAGGACAATACTGCTCAAAATCGGAAACATAGTTCGGGTCAAACAATGGTCTCAGAGCAACATAAAGAACCATTCCTAAAAAAGTTAGTTGAAATAAAACTCTTAGTTTTCTCTTCATTTAATTCCTTTATTTAATATTATATTCAACAAAGAATTGCGAACCCTCGTTAAAGTGGTGTTTATTAAAATGATTTTATCTTTTCAATAAATTGTGCTCTTAAGTAATGTTCTGGAGTTTTTACTTTAGCAAAACTCAATTTGCCATGGAACTCGTCAATCGAATTGAAATTGTGTTTAATCATCCAATCTTCGAGTCCCTTAAGAATATCTTTAATTTTCTCAACACCTTCACGATAAAGGACAGAAACAAGTTGAACAGTTGACGCTCCAGCAAGAAGCATTTTTATCACATCATCTGAATTCTGAACTCCCGTAGTCGCTGAAATATCAAATTCAACTTTATCTTTTAACAATGCTGTCCAGCGAAGTGTTCTGAGAATTTCATCACTTGAACTGAACACAAAAGAAGTCTTCAACTCAATAGAATTTAGGTCAATATCAGGTTCTGTAAATCTGTTAAATATAACGAGACCGTTCAATCCCTTTTTATCTAACTCCACTGCAAAATTAGGTAATGATGTAAAATATATTCCAATTTTCAACGAGACAGGAATGTTCACTACACTTTTAACACTTTCAAGAATATCAAAATGCAATTGCTCAATATCTCTGCTTGTAACGACAGTGTTATTTGCTGTAGTAAAAACATTCAACTCGATGGCATCTGCTCCGGCAGCTTCGATCTGTTTTGTATAATTTACCCACCATTTAGCCGATTGACAGTTTATACTTGCAATGATCGGAATTCCAATTTCCGCTTTACATTTTTTTATTAGTTCAATGTAATCTCTTGCACCATATTCTTTTTCAAGTTGCGATTGATAATAATCCAATGCTTCGGGATGATATGGAATTGAAGATTTAATTTCACTTTCTTTTGCAAGAACTTCTTCGAATAGACTTTTCAAAACCACAGCACCAGCACCAGCTGCTTCTGCTGCTTTTACTTTTTCTACACTGCTTGTTAATCCACTGCTGCCAATAATTATGGGATTTTTTAAGGTTAAGTTCATATATTTTGTTTGAAGATTTGGCATTGATGCTCCTAAATATTATTTATTAAAATTTTAATTATTTTTTCATTTCAAATATAATCTTTGTTGAACAAAGATAAAAAATAAAATTAAGTAACAAACAAGTAGTCACAAATTTTTGCAATTAAATAATGTGAACGATTTTGTGGGTCAATTTTTTTGAATTGAATGTGATAGGGGACTGCCGTTCCTGTCATTAAATAAGTTCGCGAAATTCCTTGTCCATAAAAGGATTTACTTTGCAAATCAATAAAAAAGACAGAATGAAATTCACCACCCAAAAAAGTTCTAGTTAACTCCTTTGCCCATTTTTTCATTTCTTCGCTTATACCTTTCGACGAGATGAAAATTGAAACAATGTTTGGAACCTTTAAGCGAAAAGCTTTAGGCACTTTGAAAAAACTGTTTGCGTGTTTTCTATCTTGCTCGTGAATTTCTTTAAGGTTCGCTATTTTATTACTAATTTCGTCTAAATTGTAAAAATATAAAAAATCCCTTCCCGCCAATCCTTTCTTTCTTTTTGCATATAGAGATATTTTGACAGAAAAAAAG
>JAFGID010000073.1 GCA_016929735.1 Ignavibacteriales bacterium
AAAAATATTTATTTATTCATAGAAAAATTTCTCTCACTTTTTACTAAGAATATTATTGCTGTTTCAAAAGGTGAATTCCGTGATTTGGCAAAGAATAAAATTTGCAACAAAAAAAAACTCATTAAAATAGACAATGGGATTAAAATTCAAGATATATCTGTTTCGTTTCCTAAAAAAAATGAAAAATTTAGAATTGCAACAATTACAAGATTTGATTATCAAAAAAATACTGAATTGCTAATAGAAGTATTAAATGAATTGAACAAGAATGAAAAGTCTGAACAATTTGAATTTATAATAATAGGAACAGGCGAAAAGGAGAATTTAATTAAAGACGAAATAGAAAAAATAAAAACCAAAATCAATGTGATTTTTACTGGTGGAATTACAGACACACATGAAATTTTAAGAGATTGTCATTGCTATATTTCAACATCAAGATGGGAAGGGCTGCCGCTTGCTGTGCTCGAAGCAATGTCTAATGGATTACCGGTCGTGGCAACAAATGTAGTCGGAAATAAAGATATTTTAATTCATAATCAAAATGGTTTTCTTTTTGATATAAATAAACCTAATGAAGCAAGTAAATACATTATCAAACTTTCAAATGATAATTCATCGTGGCAAGAATTTTCTGTTCGATCCAAACAAACAATAAAAAATAACTTCAGTCTTGAACAGATGCTCGAAAAAACACAAAATCTTTATGAAACAATTTTATCCGAGGAATAAAAAGTGAAAACAGCTATAATGCATGAATGGTTTGTAAATTATGCGGGTTCTGAAAAAGTGGTTGAATCCCTAAATAATATTTATCCGGTTTCTGATATTTTTTCTATTGTAGATTTTTTAAATAAGGAAGACAGAGAAATAATATTAAAAGGTAAGAAAGTTAACACTACCTCAATTCAAAACCTCCCATTCGCAAAAAAAATATTTCGGAATTACCTGTCATATTTTCCAAAAGCAATAGAGCAATTGGATTTTTCTGAATATGATTTAATACTTTCAAGCTCACATGCTTTTGCTAAAGGAATAATTACAAACGCGGACCAGTTGCATATTTGTTATTGCCATACACCCATGAGATATGCTTGGGACTTATATCACCAGTATTTATCAAGCGTAGGTTTTCTAAAAAAATATTTTCTGAAAAAAATTCTTCATAATTTAAGGAATTGGGACATTATAAATTCAAATCGTGTTGATTATTTTATTGCCAACTCTTCACACGTAGCAAAAAGGATACAAAAAATATACAAAAGGGATGCTGAGGTGATTCATCCTCCTGTTGATGTGGAAAGTTTTCCTTGCGATACGAAGAAAGATAATTACTATTTAGCTGTTTCCCGTTTTGTTCCATATAAAAAAATGGATGTCATAATAGAAGCATTCAACAAAATGCCAGATAAAAAATTAGTTGTAATCGGGGATGGACAGGATTTTAAAAAAGCAAAATCTATTGCGAAAAAAAATATTGAATTACTCGGTTATGTAAAACACAAAGAGCTACACAAGTATATGAAACACGCTAAAGCGTTTATATTTGCCGCCGAAGAAGATTTCGGAATTGTCCTTGTTGAAGCACAAGCATGCGGAACACCTGTTATAGCGTATGGAATTGGTGGGGCGTGTGATTCTGTAATTGATAAAAAAACCGGATTATTCTTCTTTGAGCAAACACCAGACTCGATAATAGAAGCAATTTTATCTTTTGAGAAAATTGAGAATAAATTCCATCCCGAGAAAATCAGTAAACACGCGCAGAAATTTTCAAGAGAAAATTTCGAAAAGAAAATTAAAAAGTTTATTGATAAAAAAACAAGGGATTTCAAATAGTTTTATTCTAAAATATGTGGTTGGCTTTTTTGTTGCGGATAGATTATAATTTTACAATTGTCTTTCAATTGTTTTTCAAGTTTCGATGGCAGGTTATCGAGCATATTCAAATGAGAAATTGAACCTTTTCTTGCAGAAATTAAAATGAATAAGACTTCTTGTTTTACTTCTTGAGTTAGCAATCTAAAATCATCCCAGATATCTATTGTATTGAAAGTAATATTAACTTTTGACCTATGTTTTTGAATTTGTTTTTTAAAAGCAACTTTAGTGTTTTCGTTGCAATAATAAATAATTGGAAGGCTTAATTCTTTTGCTAGTTTTGTAATTTTTGTGAATAAAAATTTAAATCCATTTTCAAGTTCTGAGAGTGGAGGTGATACAACTAATATTCTCTTTAGTGATACCAAAGGTTTGTTAAGACAACAAATCATCGTAGTCTTTTCTGTATTCAGTAAGATGCTTTCGATTTTCTCACCAATGAATTTATCTATTACTCCTGGTCTTTGAGGCCAACCGAGTACAATTATATCTGCCATAATTTCTCTTGAGGTTCTTGCTATACCACTTGCAGCATTATGATCAATTGTTGCAATAACTTCTAACTTTGTTTCAGTTGCCGAAGCCTGTTTGACAAAACTTACAAGTTTTGCTTTTGCAATTGCAATATTTTTTTCAGCTTCTTCATTATTAGGTACAACTGTAAGGACAGAAATTGGATTTGTTGACTTTCGATTTTTTATATAAATTGTAAATTCCAATAATTTGTCAATATTTACCATATTAGCAATTGGTAAAAGGATATGTTCATTATTTATAATAGAGGAAGCTGTTAATTCTTTAGCTTCCGGCTCTGCCTCAATTACAATTTTCTTTGCTGCTCTCTCTGTTACAAAAGAAGCAACAACACAAGTAATCATAATTAATACAATTGTTCCATTCAATATATTTTCATCAAGAATATTTGCATTAAAACCTACAATTATTACAGCAAGAATTGCAGCTGCATGTGAGCTACTTAATCCAAAAATCAACTGCCTTTGAACTGAGGAGTATTTAAATATTATTTGTATAATAAATGCAGCAAACCATTTTCCAAATAAAGCAACTATAGTAAGTGTAATAGCTACAACTAAAGCTGTAGTTCCTTGGAAAATTACGCTAAGATCTAATAACATACCTACGCTTATCAAAAAAAACGGGATGAACAATGAATTACCAATAAACTCTATTCTGTTCATCAATGCTGAAGAATGAGGAATTAATGGGTTTAAGGCAATTCCAGCAATGAATGCTCCAATTATTGGTTCTAGACCAGCAACCTCTGAAAAAAAAGCCGCAAAGAAAAGTACAGCGAGAACAAAAATGTAATGGGAATGCTTTTCACTTGCAAACTTTTGGAAAAACCATTTTGTAATTCTCGGTATTATTACAAACATTAAAAAAGATAGGATTACGAGCAATATGCTTAATCGAATCCAGAACTCCTGACTTAAGGTGCCACTATGCGAACCAATTATTATTGCTAACAAAAGCAGAACTGCAGTATCAGTAATTATTGTTCCACCTACTGTTATAGCCACAGCTTGATTTTTAGTTACACCTAATCTGCTTACGATTGGATATGCAACTAATGTATGAGTTGAAAACATACTTGCTATTAATAGGCTTGCATTAAAATCATATTCTAAAATATAATAACAAATTGGAAATCCGATTGTCAATGGAATGAAAAAGGTTGCGAATCCAAAAAGAAGACTTTTATTTTTGTTTTGCCTAAACTCGACCAAATCAAGGTCAAGTCCTGCTATAAACATTATGTAAAGGATACCAATAGTAGAAAATAATTCAATAGCAGAATTATTCTCTATTATATTTAATCCAAATGGACCAATTATAACTCCAGAGATAATTAGTCCTATAATTCCGGGAATATTTGTTCTCCTTAAAAAAATCGGTGCAATTAAAATTACAAATAAAATAAATGCGAATATTAATACAGGATTGCTAAGAGGCAATTCGAAGTAATGAGAAATATTTTCAAAAAAATCTTTCATAAATTATTAAATTCAAATTACTTATCGAAATTTTGGTTGCAATATGAAATTTATTTGGTTGAATGTCAATATTCTGAGAAAAGTAAATTATAAGAAATGAAAAAAATAATAACTATTATACTCTAAAAAATAATTAATTATTTTTGTTTTATACAACTTAAATTGAAATTATCTAATACCTGATTACTTTAAATGACGTAACACCCCCTTCTACATTAATATCTATTTTCTTCGTGGCTGCTTCAAAATTTTCTGTTAAATAAACTTCGCTATCTTTCTTCTCAAATCCATCAATGTTACTATCAACAACATGTAAATCATAATTTATCCTGCAACCTGAAGATTTTGGTATCTGAATTTCTAACATTGAAACACCCATCTCAACATTTATCTCTGAATAATCAGATTTATCTCCAAGCTTCAAAAATATGTTGGTAATACCAGTATTGAGTTCAACCTCTCCAATACAAAATTCCCGCAAATCAAGATAGCTTTTTGATACACCAATATTCAGTTGTAAATTCCATT
>JAFGID010000074.1 GCA_016929735.1 Ignavibacteriales bacterium
AAATGATTTATTTTCAATTCGTAAAACATACTCGAACTAACAGTATGTGTCCAACTCAAGGAATGAAATTTATTGTTATGAGTAAAAACATTTGCGTTATTGGGAATATATTGAAACTCATATTGATAACCAGGACTCGGCTCAACATATTCAAGATTTGATTGCAAGGATTGAGAATTTTGATTTATGTTTATCGATTGATTGAAAGAATAAGCAAGTTTCATTGTTGGAGTGATGTTGTATGTAATTTTTCCTAACCAGAACCAGCTGTTTTCCTGACGAGGGGAAAATCTTGTACCGTAAAATGTTGACGAATAAAGTTTATCAGCTGTAGATTTGTAATATCCTTGCGTAATTCCATCGCTTAATCCTACATAAAAATTACCAAAAAATGTTATCTTTCCTGGAATTTTTATTCCTAAGGCAGGGAGTAGATAAGAAGTAAGCGGTTCTGGTCCGCTGATGTTAGATTCAAGAATATCTATGTTAAAGACATGAAACGATTCTTTGTCACCAAGATTATCGCGTTTATATGAAATATATCCTGAATATTTATCACTTCCCTCTCGTGTCCTTGCATTCACAACACCTGAGGTTGCTTGTCCAAATTCTGCATTGAAACCACCTGTAATGACCTCAACTTCTTCAATAGCACTGGCGCTCAGTTGTAAACCAAATCCGGTACCCGCCAAAGGGTCTTGCACTGAGACACCATCAAGCAGGAAAGCATTTTCATAAGAACGCCCCCCTCTAATATGAATTGCATTGTCAGATTTGATTACGCCAGCCTGTTGCGTAACAACATCTTGAATATTTTCGACGACAGCTAAATCAATATCCTCTTTGGTAATACTCTTTTTACTTTGAGTTTCTTCAACATCAATTAAAGGTTTTTCACCTATCACAACAACATCCTGGTCAAGCGTTAAAGCACTCTCTTGCATTTCAACATTCAATTTTGTTGTCTTATTCGCTTCAACCGTAATGTCGGTATATTGCATAGTTTTATAACCGATAAAAGATGCTTCGATAATGTAGCTACCCGGTTTGATCTTGTCTATTTTAAAATATCCATTAACATCAGTTGCAGCACCCCAATAAGTTCCTTTTACCAAGACATTGACACCCGGTAGTGGGTCACCGGTTGCGACATCAATTATTTTACCTTCAACGTTACCCGTTGCCTGTGCCAATACTGCAGCGGATATTATAAAAATTACAAAATGAAAAAATCTTATTTTCATATTATCTTTTCCTAATATGATTTTAAAATTTATGGTGTCATATTAAATTCTTCAAAAAATACTTTTCTTAACAATTGCCCGACATTTCCGTTTCCATTACAATTGTGTAGAGGCAATCCAACAAAAAACAAACTTTTCGAATTATCGATAAAAGCTATATTGCCAGTTTTTTGTATACTTGATAGCTCATATATTCTTTTCGTGGCCAAAGTACTCGGTATATACGTTCTCACAAATCCTATTGTAACACTAGTTCTTAACTGAGGATATGTATCATTAGTGTCTGAAGGAACACAAAAGGCGTTTGAAAACATAAAATCAAGAGGGGATTCTTCACCAAGAGCATCAATTGGTAGGAAACTCTGTGCTATAGAAACATCAAATGTAAAATCAGAAGTCGTTCTTTGGAAAGTCGTTGAAAATGCTATTTTACCTTTTTGTGTAATATACTTTTGAACGTTTGCACTTAACATATCAATCGTTGGTTTTGAATCACTGTACCAAAATATATAATCAAATAGTTTCATTGTTTCGTAAAATGTAATGCTGGAATAAGGTAATGGACTGTTTTCTATATCAAATACATCATATTTATTCAACAATACTCCACCATTAACAGTATCAAAAACATTTTTATAAAAATTTTGCGGAGTTGTACCACTTGGGTAATCGTCAATTACTAAAAATTTTCCTTTTGGTTTTTTTACATACCAATTGCTATTAGTATCAGGTATTCTAATAAATTCAGACTTTGCTCCCGAAATATCCTGTGCTTGAACATAAATTACATTGTTATCATCTAATTTAAGATTTTCTAATTCCTGCCCCCAAACACTGCTTTCATTTCCATTTATAAGTATTTCCATAGTTGGATTGGTAGCATTCACATCTTTAACTCTTAGAGTAACTAAAGATACATTTCCATTTAGTACTACTGGATTGTTTGTATCATTCAGGGCAACATTAATTTTTGTAATAGTTTCAATTCCATCGAGGTCGTCGGCTGCCCATCCAACGGTCATTACGGGAAATGAAGTTACTGGTAGAATTGTAACTTTAGTCCATTCTATAGTTGGCGAAGTGTTTTTAATTGGAAAGACCTGACTAGCGGGATTAGGGTCAATAAGGCCGATATCCCAAAATTTTTCACCTGGTGTATAAACACCATTCCCATCGCTATCGATAAATGGTTCAGGACCTAAATTTATGCTATTCCACATAACGTTGTAATCATAAACACCATTGCCCCCGTTATCAACAGCAGCAACAACAAAATTGTACGTTGTGTCTTGTGTTCCTATAGGTAAAGAAAACACGCTATCGTTTTTTGTGGTAAACGTCCATTCATTGCTTACGCCAACCCACCTGAAATAATACCCAATGACAAGACCATCAGGATCGTCACCCCACCAGTGAACTCTGAGTCTACTTCTCTGTTGACTTATATCATGCTCAGTTTTTAGGAATAAATATGTCTTGGGTGACTGATTTGGTATTTTGTCATCATTAAAATCTTCACTGCAATTTGTCAAAGCAATGATTAACAAGACTAAAAGTATCAAAAAATATTTTTGGTTCTTCATTTTTATTATTTTAATTATTAAATAAATCTTATTTACAAATTACAAAAAATAATCAAAGAATTCTTGTTTAAAATACATTTTTTTTTGCAAATCTTTTAATTAAATTTATGTTAAAAATGACGTTTTAGGAAATTCTCAAAACGACAAAATCAATCAGTTTTATAAAGGAGTCTTTGACCTCTGATTCTTGGAAAGATTCTAATCTTTTTTTTGCATCTTTTGTGTATTTTTTTGACATTTCTACTGAATATTCAATGCCTTTATGTTGCTTAACAAAATCTAGAATCTGTTGAAATTTTTCTTTATTCTTTTTTTCCTTAATTAGATTAATAATCTTTGCTGATTCCATCTTGTCTGCAACCTTTAACGAATGTATTAAAGGAAGTGTAATTTTTTTTTCTTTAATATCCCCAAGCAACGGCTTACCCAAAATTCTTTTTTCACCGACATAATCCATTATATCATCTTTAATTTGAAATGCAATTCCTAAATTCAGTCCGAAATCTCTTAAACTCTGGATTTGTTCTTCGTTTGCTGTACTGCTCAAAGCACCAGCCATACAACAAGTTGAGAATAAAGAAGCGGTCTTCTTCGAAATTATCTTAAAATATGTTTCTTCATCTATATCTAATTTGCGTGTTTTTTGAATTTGCATCAGTTCCCCTTCCGACATTTTTTTTACAGTATCTGAAATTGCCTCAAGAACATCGTAATCTTTATGTTCAACAGCAATCATTAATCCTTTTGCAAGAAGGTAATCACCCATTAAGACTGAAGCTTTATTTTTCCATATTGCATTAACAGAAAAAAATCCGCGTCTTGTTTTAGCATCATCAACTACATCATCGTGGATTAAAGTGGCAGTATGTAAAATTTCTATTAATGTAGCTGCTCGGTATGATTTATCACTTATATCACCTATCAACTTGCTGGACAAAAAAACAAGCAGTGGTCTTATTCGTTTACTTTTTTGACGAAGAATATATCTTGCTATTAAATCAACAATTTTTATTTCAGAACGAATATTATTCTTAAAAATTTGATTGAATTTTTCCAATTCATCTTTAACTGGAATTGATATTTCTTTTAGAATTTTATTCAATCTCTTCCTTCTTTTTTGAAAATATTCGTGAAATTAAAATGCTGATTTCATAAAGCAGAACCAAGGGCACAGCAAGTATTATTTGCGAAATCGGATCTCCACCGGGAGTAAGTATTGCTGACAAAACAAAAATTATCAATATCGAATGCCTCCAGAATTTTCGCATAATCTTTGGTGTAAGAATCCCGATTTTGGAAAGAAAAAATGAGAGCATCGGTAATTCAAATACAACTCCAGCTCCTATCATAACACTCAAAATAATTGAGAAATATTCATTAACCGCAAAATCATTTTCGATACGCTGTGTTCCAAATTCGCTGGCAAATTGTAATGCCAATGGCAACATTATAAAGTAAGCAAAAATAACCCCAGCGATAAAGCATACAGTTGTAAATGTTACAATAGAAAAAACATATTTCTTCTCATTTCTCTTTAATGCAGGTGCAACGAATTTCCATGACTGATAGAAAAAATTTGGTATACTAATAATAAAACCGACAATCAATGCAACCTCAAGATATAAAAATAATTGACCAAATGGTTTTAAATTTTGAAGTTTTAGGTTTGCTTTATTAGCAGGCAAAAGAAGTATTTTCTCAATAAAAAAATCAATGAAAATCCAAGCTATTACTGTTCCAATCAGTAAGCCAATGAGTATGTAAAGAATTCGCCATCGTAATTCTTCAAGATGTTCGAGAAACGACATCTCAACTTCATTATTTTTTGGTTTAGACCTACGTTTCCAGAATGCCACAAATCTACTCCGATAGAAGAAATACTTAGTGCCTTAAACAGATGACATCGTTTCTCCTCACTTTCACATCATAAAGATGTCATCTTTCAGTTGAAAATTAATTAGTAATTAACTCAGGATATAAAGAGAATTTACTGCAAAATTCTTTTATTTCATTTTTTATCTGTAACAATGCTTGTTCGTCGTCTGCATTTTTTATTGCTCTATTAATAAAATCTGCAATAATTTCCATTTCAGATTCTTTCATACCACGTGTTGTAACAGCGGGTACACCAATCCGTATTCCACTTGTAACAAATGGACTTTTTGTATCGAATGGAACCTGATTTTTGTTTACAGTCATACCTGCTTCGCCTAAAACCCGTTCCGCCTTCTTACCACTAATATTTTTGTTTGTTAAATCAATAAGCATTAGATGATTATCAGTTCCACCTGAGCAAATATTAAAATCGTAAGTAATCAATTTATTCGCTAATGTTCTTGCATTTTTAATTATCTGTTCAGCATAAGTTTTAAATGAATCTTGAAGAGCTTCTTTGAATGCTACTGCTTTTGCCATAATAATATGCATCAATGGACCCCCTTGTATTCCGGGCATTACTATTCCATCAAAAATTTCTGACATCAACTTTGGTCTTTCACCTTTTGGTGCCATTATTCCCATCTTATTTTCAGAATCCTTGCCTATCATTATCACACCGCCACGGGGACCCCTTAAAGTTTTATGTGTAGTTGAGCAAACGACATCGGCATAAGGTAATGGATTATCAAGTAATCCTTTTGCGATTAAACCTGATGGATGTGCAATATCAACCATCAAAAATGCACCAACTTGGTCAGCTATTTCCCTGAATATTTTATAATCCCACTCACGTGAATATGCAGTAGCCCCTGCAATAATCATCTTTGGTTTTTCTTTTAGTGCAAGACTTTCAATCAAATCATAATCCAACAACTGAGTATCTTTATTTAAAGTATATCCAACAGAACGGTAAACCTTACCGGAAAAATTAACCAAAGAACCATGCGTAAGATGCCCACCATGGTCAAGGCTTAAACCTAGAAAAGTATCTCCCGGTTGCAATAAAGCCATAAAAACAGACATGTTAGCTTGCGAACCACTGTGTGGCTGTACATTCGCATATTCACAACTAAATAATTGTTTCAGCCGGTCACGTGCTAAGTCTTCTGCAATATCCACAAATTCGCAACCCCCATAATATCGTTTACCCGGATATCCTTCAGCGTATTTATTTGTTAATACCGAACCTGCAGCTGCTAATACTGCCATTGAAACAAAATTTTCAGATGCAATTAGTTCAAGATTGTATTGTTGGCGTTCTATTTCGAGTTTTAAAACATCAAAAATTTCTTTGTCGTTTTTTAAATAGTTAAGCATTTGTTTACCTCAAAAATTTCTTATTTTAATATTTTAATATAATAATTATTGAGTAATGAAAAAAAGATTTAAATAAAAAAAAGACGCCCTAAGGCGTCTTTAAATATCTCGTTTATAAAACTTAATATGAAGTTACACTTTTGCCTATCCAACCATAACATGCATTCGATACAGAAACTGATGTTCCCGGTTTAATATTTCTGAAAAAATATTCTTCTTTGCTCGGAATTGCTCCACCAAGTTGGCCCGCTCTTTGGGATGCTTGCCCAGAATATTGTCCTCCCATATTAGCACATTTTCGGTAAACATCTCTTGCTAATTGATATACCAATTTGTTTTCAAAATCAGTTCCGCATCTTCTCGAAGCAGCTGTTTCATATAACAACGCTTCAATATATACAGGATAATCCCAATCAGGGCTAACATCAGATGCTTTATACAAATATTGTCTTGCGGTTGATAATTGCCCTAAACTTTTATATTCGATTGCAGCATTGACATAATGGTCCCTATTTGTGGGTTCAAGTTCTATTAATTTCAAATACGCATTTACAGCTTTATCATATTGGTCAACTTTATCATAAGCTGA
>JAFGID010000075.1 GCA_016929735.1 Ignavibacteriales bacterium
AACACACCTGAGAAAAATCCAAGACAAGAGCAATATCAAAATGATAGGTCAGATGCTATTGATGCTGATCAACAATCTATTGATGAGCCAACATTAGGTAATCTTGAGTACCTTAGAGAATTTAATGGAAAATATCCCTACGAGGTAAATTTATTTGACAATCAAGATTTTACAGACAGATTAAAAAATTTACTTGGTTCAAGATATGATTTTCTAATTTCGACTTGGGCTGTTGAATTTCCCATCGAAGTAAATAATGATATTTTTGTTGCATCTGCGTGTGAAGCACACAATTGTGATGCTACGAATTTTATTATAGTAGTTGACTTTTCAAGTAATGTAATGTATGCAGGGATTAGAGAAGAGTATAATGTAGAAACATACTCTGAAGATGGTAGTAATTCATCACAAATTAATAATTGGGCAAGATAAATTTAATTTTTAATCAGCAGTTCTTCCTGATAAGAAATAGCATATATTATATCTAAAATTCAAAACAGATCGGTTTGCAGCAAGATTGCATAGTTATTTCCTATGACTAGTGATTTTAATTAACTATTCTGCAAGGATGAAAGTTCGTGTTTCCAAACCATTCCGAACACAAAGCTATTAACCGTTACGAAGTAAAAAAAATTCGTTTTGTTACACAAAGAATTATTATATTTTGCGCAGTAAATCAAATGTTAGTGTTTCTTTTTGTTATCTTTGCATAAAGATAATCGTCATGCCCAAACAGAAGAGAGACAATTACCCCGCGAAATGACAATGAAATTTTAAATTGTGCTTATGACTAGTAATATTTTTTAAGAAGTAAGGTTTTACAATCATGAAAATAGCATATATCTCAACTTATCCACCTCGTGAATGCGGCATAGGTACTTTTACTATGAACCTTTACAAATCCATGGTAATGAATAATGAAAAATCGAAGGATCCAATTGAAGGATTTATTGTAGCCATGAACGATCATGAACAAACCTTTAATTATCCGGAAGAGGTAAAGCTAACCATCAGGCAGGAACATCAGCGTGACTATTTGGAAGCGGTAAAATTTATTAATCTCAGTGGTGCGGATATATGTGTGCTTGAACATGAATTTGGAATATTTGGTGGGCAAAATGGTATATATATCCTTCCTTTACTTCACCGGCTTGAAATTCCTTTGATAGTTACTCTTCACACCATTGTTAAGACACCTTCTTATAACGAAAAAGCGGTATTGCAGGAGATATGCAAAATGGCTTATAAAGTCATTGTGATGAGCCATAAAGCTATTGAATTTCTGACCAGCATCTATGATGTGGATAAAGGAAAAATTGTTTTTATAGAGCACGGTGTACCGGATATTCAATTTAATCAGGAACAATCTAAAAAGGAATTTAAACTCGAAAATAAAAAATTATTACTCACATTCGGAATTATTAGCCGTAATAAAGGGATAGAAACAGTAATTAAAGCATTGCCCAAGGTTATTGAAAAACACCCTGATATTTTATATATAGTTTTGGGCAAAACCCACCCAAATGTTATTCGTCATTCAGGTGAAGAGTACCGTAATTATCTTCAACGTTTGATAAAAAGTCTTAACCTGGGTAATCATGTTATTTTTATAAATGAATTTATTAAACAAAAAGAATTATTTAAATATTTATCCGCATCTGATATTTACATTACACCCTATCTGAATGAAGCACAGATTACGAGTGGCACTCTTTCTTATGCAGTAGGTGTAGGTTCGGCTGTTGTTTCAACACCTTACTGGCATGCATTAGAGTTATTGGCTGATGGAAGAGGCAGACTATTTAACTTTAATGATTCAGAAAAGCTTTCGATGATTCTCTTGGAGTTATTGGATAAACCCGAAGTTTTAAAGAACCTTAGGAAAAAAGCTTGCGATTATGGAAAAACAATAACTTGGCCAAAGTCGGGTAGTAAATATGTTGCACTTGCTGGAAAAATTCTTGCTGCTAAACCGAAAGTCTTGGTAAAGAAAGAAACCTTAGTTGATCCACTTATCTTACCACCATTTTCTCTGGATCATATTAAACGATTAACTGACGATACAGGAATTATCCAGCATGCAAAATTTGGCATTCCTAATCTGAAAGAAGGTTACTGCCTTGATGATAATGCAAGAGCTTTGCTTATGGTACTAATGGCTTACCGGCAAAAAAAGGATGAGTTTGCACTCAATTTAGCCCCAATATATTTGAGCTATATACATTATATGCAAAACAAAGATGGGACATTCAGGAATTTCCTTAGTTTTAGTCGGAACTTTCTTGATGAGATAGGATCGGAAGATTCATTTGGAAGAACCATCTGGGCACTAGGATACCTGCTTGCTAATGCGCCAAACGATGCTTATTACCAAACAGGAAAATTAGTTTTCTTCAATGCATCACCAAACTTTGAAAAACTTCAATCTATTAGGGGTATAGCAAATTCAATGCTGGGTATAAGTTACTACCTTAGAAGTAACCCCTCGGATATTGCGATGACAGAAAGATTAAGAAATCTTGCAGGCAAGTTAATTAAACATTATGAAGAAAACAGTTCGAATAGCTGGAAGTGGTTTGAACCATTATTAGCCTATGATAATGGTATATTGCCGCTGGCCCTTTTACATTCAGCAGAAATACTTAATGATGATAGAATAACTAAAATTGCTTTGGAAACTTTGAACTTCCTGACAGGAATTACACTTAAGGATGGATATTTATCAATCATTGGTAATGAAAAATGGTATAAAAAAGAATGTGAACGTTCCATTTTTGCACAACAACCTGTAGATGCCCTTGCAATGGTTTTAATGTATCATCAGGCTTTTCATTTAACAAAAGATAAAGATTATCTTAATAAATTATTTTCTTGTTTTATGTGGTTCCTGGGTGAGAATGATCTTAGAATGAGCTTGTTCGATTTCGAAACAAAAGGTTGTTGTGATGGTTTTGAGAGCTATGGAGTTAACCGCAATCAGGGTGCCGAAAGTTCACTAGCTTATTTAATTTCTCATTTAATAGTTCTGCAGGCATATGAAGAATATGAAGAAATAGATTTAATAAAATAGCAACTTAAATTTTAACATAAAACCATAAATTATGTTCATAAAAAGATATTCAAACAACCCAATTCTTACTAAGGACGATACGTCCTATCATGTTGCTGTCGTGCATGATACCGAGGTTATAAAATCAAAATGATAAATACATATAGAAAACATTGCAGGGAGTGATTACTCTTAAAAATTTAATAGAGAGAAAATGATATAAGGATGCCTTGATATATATAAAAAGTTTTGAACATTTTGTAAACACAGTTTATTGCAATAAAACAAAGATAGAAATAATAAAAAACATAATTTGATAAAAACATGAATGAAAATAAATTTAGAAAGCCGTTAGTAAAAAGAAAAAGGACAAAAATAATCCGAGATACCTCTCGCGTAATAACACGAGTCCTTATTCCGAGCAATATAGATCGTATTCCCAAAATAATTAAAAGAGTAATGAATCTGACCGAAAAAAAAGCTGAAGATTTATTGCAAAATATTTATCTTAACTTTTACGAGAGGCACAAAAGCATTGAAAACATTTTCACAGATAACTTTAACAAAGTTTCTGAATATGCGACTCACCAAGAAAAGATAAGTAACACAAAGAAACTTTTGATAGGTGCTCATTTTACTATGGAATACTCTATTGAGTCAGCAGCCCTTTTCAATCCTTCTATTGTTCCACATCCAGATCAGACTGGGGTAAATGCCGGTAGCCTCCGTTTTATTATGAGTCTTCGTGCTACTGGCGAAGGCCATATTTCATCTATTGTTTTTCGTACTGGGGTTATCATGGATAATGCTTCATTTCTGTTTGATCCTATAAGTGAATTTATTGAGACTCCTAAAATTCGTCATGACCAGTCCTATGATCGCCATTTATTTCAGCTAAAATTGAAAGATATGAATGCTTGGAACGAAACAAGTGCCAGAGTATTTGCGCAATTACCTGAAAAGTTCAGTTTCGATGATTTAAAATCTTGTGTTTCAAATATTACTCTTAATAATAATATTTCGACCGATGATAATGCAATAAAAAATATATACTGGCTTGCCGATTCCAATTATTTTGTAAAATTTGAAACAAAAAATGAAATTTCCGAACGAGTTATATTCCCCGTTTCAGCAAATGAAAGCAGGGGAATTGAAGATGCAAGATTTGTACAGTTTTTCGATGATACAGGTGATGTTGCTTACTACGCTACTTATACAGCATACAACGGGATTTCCATCCTCCCGCAACTGTTAGTTACAAAAGATTTTCTAAATTTCGATATCATTACATTGAATGGCAAGGCAGTTCAAAATAAGGGAATGGCTCTTTTCCCACGTAAAATCAATGGTAAATATGTTATGCTTTCTCGTCTGGATGGAGAAAATAATCATATTATGTTTTCTGATCACCTTCATTTCTGGCAGGAAGCGAAAATTATTCAGGAACCATTCATGCCCTGGGAATTTGTTCAGATCGGTAATTGTGGTTCACCGCTTGAAACAAGTGATGGCTGGATTGTACTTACCCATGGTGTTGGAGCTATGAGACAATATTCTATTGGTGCAATTTTGCTTGATCTCGAAAATCCGTCAAAAATTATTGCAAGACTTGAAAAACCACTTCTTACTCCAAACGAGGAAGAACGCGAAGGTTATGTGCCCAATGTTGTGTATTCCTGTGGTTCTCTGATACATAATAATATACTGATTATTCCCTATGCTATGTCTGATATTACATCAGGTATTGCTACTGTAGGAGTAAAAGAGTTGATTGATTGCATGAAACGATGCCACTGACAGCGAAAAATTGAACAACAGAATTTCAAGCATTTAGTAAGTTTTAGAGACACAAAAAACGAAAATTCAAGATATCCCATCACAAGCTATACAGAATAATTTATGTATGTTTCAATTCCGTTGACTAATATTTTCTCAGGAGCTTTTCGTATAAAGTAATTGGACAAAGTCATTGACTAACTTTAACATAAATTGTCTTACACAATCAAATTATTATGCTAGAACTTCTGCAAGATAAAAAATTGGAATTTTGGTACATATTGGCGAACAGATCTATCTGTAGCTATACTATCAGTAGACAAAAAATCTTTTAATTAAATTATTATAAAAAATAAATTTAATAAAAGATAATTATTCTTATTACTCGGTGTTAGAATAGCTCAAAAAAATTAATCTTCAAGAAGTTTCTGAATATATTCGTTTTTTTTTTATAATAAATCAAATTTTAACAATTTTTTTGTTATCTTTAGTTAAAAATAAAACATAATTGTTGGATATAAAGGATAAAATTTGATGCAACGAAAAATGATAGTGAAAAAGATTTTTGTTGGTTTAATTGTAAGCATCATTTTATGTGGTTGCAACGCAAATAATAACTCTGCTAATGAAAATTATTATTTTCTATTATTTATTGGAGGAGATGTAAACTTTTTATAAATCAAGAAATATATAGATATAAGTCAAATTGACCTATAAAGTAAGAAGGCTTTGAAAAACCTCTTTATATCATACTGATTCCGACAAGTCGGAATCAGTATGACAAAAA
>JAFGID010000003.1 GCA_016929735.1 Ignavibacteriales bacterium
ACCACTTGACGCAATACCCGACCTTACACCATTATTCGGTTATCTTGACGACCTCGGTGTAATTACGGCTCTGATGAAATATCTCGGAAGTGAGTTAAATCAGTATTATGAATATTGATATGTTGAATTTCTATTTTTAATTGTTTGATTTTACTAAAAAAATTATTTTATGAAGCATTTTATCTTTTTCCTCTTTTTTATAAATTCAATATTTTCTCAAGTCAGTATTGAGAAGCAAATCAATAACATACTTAATAAGCTACCTTCCTCAACTACAGTTGCAGTTATTATATACGACTCCCAGATTAATGAAGTTTTGTATGAAAAAAACAGATATTTATCAATGGTGCCCGCATCAAATACAAAATTATTTACAACTGCTACTGCCATTGACTTAATGGGACCGGATTATCAAATTTACACTAAATTATTCACTGATGATTTGGAACTTAATGATACAATAATGGATGGCAGCATTTATCTTAAAGGATTTGGCAATTCATTTTTTACAGAGACGGAACTTGATGAGATGGTTCAAGATGTTGTTGAACTTGGAATAAAAGTAATTTCAGGAAATGTTATCGGAGACGATACTTATTTTGATGATATTTATTACAGAGATGATTGGATTATGGATGAAATGCCAAACGTAGAATTGCCACCTGTATCTGCTCTTGTACTGAATAAAAATTTATTAAATATTTTAATAAACTCAAATAAAAAATCTGGGGCAAAGGTAAGTTGTGAAGTAATTCCGAATATTGATTACATTCTTTTAAATAATTCAGCCAAGGTTACCACGAAAAAAAGCAGTCCATCAATTAGCATAAATACTAATTCGAATGGGATTGATATTACAGTCAGTGGGCAGGTGAAAAAAAGTACTTATGAAAAAACTTACAGCAAATATATTGATAATCCACCTTTATTTTGTGCTTGGGTATTAAAGAATAAATTAGAAAAGAAAGGTATTAAAGTAAAAGGATATGCTATTACAGCACAAACACCTGATAGAGTTTTGGAAATATCTTCTTCGTCACTTCCGTTAAAGGATATTATAGCAGTAATAAATAAAAAAAGTGATAATTTTAGAGCGGAATGTTTGTTTAAAACAATAGGTGCATATTTTAGCGGCAAGCAAGGAAATTCATTTTATTCCACACAAGCAGTTCTGACATTTGCTGATAAGAATGATATATTCGACGATGGAACGTCAATAGTTGATGGGTCTGGTATTTCAAGGGCAAACGAAGTAACTGTTAACTCTATAATAGGTTTATTAGTAGCAACCTATAATGATAAAAATTTATTTGAGCCATTCTATAATTCTTTATCTATCGCAGGATATGACGGAACTCTCGGGGGCCGTATGAGATATGGAACAAATTTTCGAGGAAAGACGGGAACTTTGAGAGGAGTTTCATCTTTATCTGGATATTTAATTACAGAAAATAATAATATGATAATAGTCAGTATTATTATGTCCTTTAGTAAAAAAACCTCTACTTTTCACCGAAATATTCAGGATGAAATTATCGAATATTTATCAAAAACACTTTAATGTTATTGTTGATTATCCTGTGGAATTTGCTCTGGTAAATAATTCCCTTGCGGAACAGTATTATTCCTAGAGGCGTTTTGAATAATACTTTCTCTCTGCTCTGCAGTCATTTTACCTGGTAAAAAGAACAAATTAATTATTATTGCAAGCCCCAGCAATATCCCACCTAACCACCAAGTAGCCCTGCTTAAAAAGTCCGCAGTTCTTCTTGTGCCAAAAACACCACCAATTCCGCCAGCTCCGCCAAAAGTGCCAGCTAATCCGCCACCTTTAGAAGCTTGCATCAAAATGATGATAATTAAAAATACAGAAATAATAATTGATATTAAAATTAAAACCGAATACATTATATCCTCCAAAAATATTGTAGCGAGGAAGGGATTCGAACCCCCGACACGTGGATTATGATTCCACTGCTCTAACCGACTGAGCTACCTCGCCAAAAATTTAAAAATCAGATAACAAATATAATTTTTTGATTCTACATTTTCAACAAATAAAATTTTTAAATTAACAAATAATAATGTTAATTTTTAATAACAAATTATAACATTTTTAACAAATTATTAAAAAAACGAGTGATTAAATTTTAATAAATCGAAAAAAATTTTTCAGTAAAATTAGGAATAAAAATGAGAACAAAAACTTTAGCTGCAATTATTGTCGTTGTAATTTCTTCATTCTTTCTAAATGCTCAGCACACTACATTAAAATCTAATAATTCTCCAAATCTATTTTCTTTTTCTTCTATTATACCATATGACTTAAAATTATCTGAGCCAAACGATTGCTCAAATGGACTATTCGGCACATCAATCTCCAGCAATGGGGATTTTAATGGAGATGGATATCCTGATGTGGCAGTAGGTGAATATTTCTATAATAATCAGACTGGTCGAGTATATATATTTTTAGGTGGGCCATCAATAAACGATGTGCCTGATTTAATTATTTCAGGGAATCAATTTGGAGAAAATTTTGGATATTCTGTATCAATGAGTGGCGATATTAATAACGATGGCTACGATGACCTAATCGTTGGTGCACCTTGGTATGGAAATGGAAGAGGACGAACCTATATTTATCTGGGCAGTTCTACGATTGATGGAACCATTGATTTTTATATTACTGGCGATAACGATTATGATTATTTTGGATATGCGGTCAATAATCAAGTTGATATGAATAATGATAATTATTCCGAATTAGTTGTCTGTTCTCGTGGATATAATAATTACACCGGAAGAGCATATATGTATTTAGGGGGAGCTTCCTTAGATACTACTTGCGATTATGTCTTTACAGGCGATAATTTTTTTGATGAATTCGGTACTACTCTTGCTAACATTGGCGATGTTAATGGTGATAATATAGATGACCTTGGAATTGGTGCATATCGTTTCTCAAGTTTTACTGGGAAAGTATATGTTTATTATGCCGGTAGTTCTGTTGACACAACCGCTGATTTAACTATGACTGGTGAGGGAACATATAATTATTTCGGGAAATCCCTATTTACAGCTGGTGATATAAATAATGATAATTTTGATGATGTAATTATCGGTGCTTATGGATATAATAATGATAATACAGGAAGAGCATACCTTTTTTATGGAGGT
>JAFGID010000076.1 GCA_016929735.1 Ignavibacteriales bacterium
CTATTACAAAGAATTCTTTAATTTTTAAAAAATTACCCTTGTTTTTTCAAGTTATTCTTATTTCCATATAAAGTAATTAAACGAATTATTACCAACTCTCAGCCCAATACACAACAGTATTCGATTTCATACTGAAAGCAAACCCACAACTCTCTCCATGATTCCAATAAATACCCGTTGTTTCTCCAAAATCTATGGTATCTGGTTTTGAAGGGTTAATATCAAGTAAAAGGATATGAAAGTCCTCTGGGAAGTTGTATGTACTGTCACCCGAATAAAAAACAGTAAACGGGTATCCGTCAAAATATTTGCTGTGAATGTTTATTTTATCCCCGGAAACGCTCACAATTTCCTTCCCTATATATTTATTAATTTCCTTTTCAAACTCATTTTCAGGCAAATTAACCTTTAACTGAAAATGGCCTCCACCCTGCATAAAAGCAGATTGATATGACATTTTCACATCAGTAGCCTTTTGGGGAATATTTTTAGGAAAGATCTGAATAAGCTCAGGATAATTTTTCCATTTATTTAAAATAAAAGAATAATCATCAATGTTTGTACTTGTTGATGGTTTTATTATTGATTCGTCAGACGATTTAGGAGTTACCAATAACATGACTATTGCAATTAGTATTGATATTCCCAACAATATTGTGAATATTTTAATGAGTTTATTTAGAATTTTATATATTCTCCCCATCCTCTCACCATTTTAACTGAATATATCATTCTGAGATTTTATCACCTTTGTCATCATATACACTATACATGGAAGGAATTTTATTATCTGCTTCTTTTTGGGTTTCCTGCCGATTCATCTCTTCTGCAATCAACATGGCTTCGTGCTTAGTTTCATAATCATCATAGATATAGTACTGATAGTCGAACATATCAATACAAAGGATTCTGAATTTACCTTTAGGAGCTTTGCATTCTTTGGCAAATGCTTTCCTGGTATCATTGTCAAATGGATCCATTAAACCCTCACAATCACTGAAATCATGGTATTATCTATTCTGATATATAATATTCAACTTATTAATTAGTCCTTCTCCAAAAATATAAATATACCAACACATATGCCCAGATTCCACTATTAAGAATTATCGAAATAGTTTTGAAAGATTCTAATCCTAAAAATCCTGAAACCCAAACAATAGGAAATAAAAAAACGATTTGAATTACAGTTATGATATGATGCCATAAAGGTGCTTTAACAGATATACCATCAATATCAATATAAGGTAACGGAGAATCAGCAACATATTTTATAAATATTATCAGGACACTGAATGTGATCAACAAGTGTAACAGGAATATGATTAATACAGTTAGAAGTCTTTTATTCATTTTTAATTCCTGCTTTACATTTCAGATTTTACTTTAAAAACAATATCAGATAATATTTATTGCTCCTTCATATATCTACTAATTCTTGATATTAGTTCAACCCCATTTTTCCTTTCTGAGATTTCGTCGAAGAGATAATGGCACCCATCAGGGATTCTTGCAGCGCCTGTGTAAATAACCGGGCCCTTATATCCTCTTCCTTTTAAGTCTTTGATAAGGTCCCAACCAAACGTTCTCTGAGGACTCTTATTGACCATTATTCGTTCTAATTCTCCATCGGTACAGACAAGAAAGAGGTCTTTTATGCAATGTCCGATTTTATCAATCGCTTCAGGATGACTTTTTGCACCTATGATCTTATAGCCTGGAAATGCATTATTTAATTCTGTGATTGCCCTTTTTCGCATTCCAAAATTATCTTCGACATAGAGTATTATTTTAATTTGCTTGGTATTCAAATTATCCTAATTAATAATGTATATTCATACTATGAAATACCATTCCGAGCCAATCAGTTATTATTCGCCTGAATATATTGTTCAAGAAACGATTCCAATAATTTGTTTGTGGTATTAACAATTGATTCCGTTGTTGTGTCGGGGCTGATTTCTGATTGTTTCCATGTTATCGACATAAAACATTTTTGTGGATCGCGCAATAAGGCTACTTTCTGATATACATAAAGTGTAATAGTGGCTGATTCCTTACACAACTCACAGTAAAAGTGCAGTTCACCAACATGCAATCCTCGATTCGTCTCACGGCTATCCGTGGTTCCAAAATGCAAACCTGCATCACGAACCTGATTCCAAATAGGAGGATGTGGTGGTCGACATAAAACAAATGCTTCAGAAGGAAATCCGAGATACCTTACTGCTACATAGCCTAAACCGTTTAAAGATAAATTATCATTATCAACGAATGGGTGTTCACAATCAGAGGCAAAAAGAATTGTGTGAAAAATTAATAATACTACAAACAGAAATAAAAATATTATGGTACTTCTTTTCATAATTTATCACCGTAGTTTATTCTGAAATATCCTTACACAATTGATTATTTTAATCCCTTACCAATCGAACTGATCTCCCAGCTGCCTTACTACCATAGGTTCTTGAGAATTCTGAATGATAGTAGCCACAACCCCAGTACCATACATATACACTATAGGCCTCAGTAGACGACATAAAATCGGCCCAGTCGCCCAGACGCCCACAGAAGGTACTATCGGCATTACAATAGCCCCCAGGTAACACGGTAAAACCGTATTCATCTGTTCCATTACCGCTATAGGAGTTAAAGTAATTCCAACCACTGGTGGATTTAAGCTTGGCACCTGCAACAGAAGTATTAGGTGCACCCCATTCTTTGGACAGTAATTGGTTGAGTTTAAGGTGTATTTCTTCATTTCATTCATTTGAGCAAATCTAAAACAATAGGAGCATCCCATAAACCAACAGCAGCTTGACAAAAAACGCAGTTGGATCAAGTCGGTATTGACCCGGCCAAAGATGTTTGTCGTCAAAGCATTCCTTATTTTTCATGATTAAATATAAGAGAGCCCTTGTTTAAAGGCAACTGGTGTTCATGGTTATGCCATGACACTTGGATTTAGTCTACATAAGGTAGATTATATAACCAGTTTTACCGGATATGTATCCGGAATGGGTGATATTC
>JAFGID010000004.1 GCA_016929735.1 Ignavibacteriales bacterium
ATAAGGTCCTCCTTCCGCTACAAAACCACCAAGTTCCAGTATTCCCCTCATTCCAAGATATAAATTTGCGAGGCAAAAGAAAAAGATTGTAGAAGAAATAAATATCATTACAAAATATCTATTTAATCTTAATGCGTAATTCTCCATTTTAATTCAATTAATATTTTAAAAATAATGCTTTCTTATTAAAAAAATTTATCTATAAGAACCTTGTAAAAATATTTTCAGATTAAGTTTTAAATTTGGTAATGGAGCATTTTTAAACATAGCGAAATAACTTTGAGTATTATTTTCAATTTTCTGAAAATCACCACCAATATTTACAATGGTTCCATTAACTTTAACTGAGTATACAGTATAACTTGCACTTGGATTCCAGCTATCAAGAACACCTGTTAATTTATTTATTTTTGCTATTTTACTCCTTGAAATTCCACCAATTGTACTAAATTGTCCTCCAATATAAACGTAATCTCCACTAACCGAAATCGAATTAACATAGCTATTTGCATTAGGATTCCAGGAAGTTGCATTACCTGTATTAATATCTATTTCGGCTATTCTTTTCCTGTTTTGACCTCCTATATTTTCAAATGCTCCACCTACATATACATTGCTTCCACTTATACTTATAGTATTGACTGTGCTCCAGGCGTTAGGATTCCATACATCCAAAATCCCTGTTGAATTATTAAAACGTGCAATTCTATTTCTAGTTTCACCACCAATTGCCGTAAATTGTCCCCCTAAATATAAATATCCATTATTAACCGTTAATACATTAACATACCCATTTGCATTGGCATCCCAAGAATCAACACTACCATCTGAAAGATTTAATTTCGCAACATAGTTTCTTGCATAACCACCAATATTACTAAAAATACCACCTACATACATATAAGAATCTTCGATGACAATTGAATTAACTGTCCAGTCGGCATCAGGATTCCAAGAAGGGTCTGCATTTCCGTAAGTCGTATCAAGTTTTGCTAATCTATTTCTTGACAAACCTCCTATATTTAAAAAAGCACCACCAACATATAAGCAACTATCAGTTAGTACCATAGATTTTATATATATATCAGCATTAGGATTCCAATCAAGATCTATTGTACCGTTGCAATTATAATATCTAGCAATACAATTTCTTGTAATACCTTTCATAGAGGTAAATGAACCACCAAAATAAAGGCTTCCAGATCCATTTGAAGCCATAGTATATACATCATTATTTGCCTTAGGATCCCAGGCTAGAGGGTCACCTGTTGAATAATCTAACGCAGCTATTCGGCTCTTAATTACCGCATCTATAATTGAAAATTTACCACCAACCAAAAGATAACTACCAAAAACTTTTAAAATCCTAACAGAAGCATTCGCATTTGATGTCCAGTTTGAGACAGTTCCATTTGAAGCATCCAATTTAGCTAAATACTGCCTAGGAGAACCTCCTATATTTGTAAAATCACCACCAACAAACAAATCATTACCATTTATTAGAATAGTATAAACTGTATTATTGGCATTGGGATCCCATGATGCGTAGGATTGCCCTTTGGAAGTATCGAGTTTTGCAATTCTGTTTCTACTCTGCCCCCCGATATTTGTAAATTGACCTCCAACATAAACATCATTACCATTAGCAACAATTGAGTAAACATTATTATTCGCATTAGGATTCCAACGTAAAACATCTGCAGTTGAAACATCAAGTTTTGCTGCTGCATTTCGTGTTGAATCGCCAACGGCTGACAAATTACCCCCCATATATAAATAATCTCCATCAATAGTAATTACATATATATTACTACCTGTTACTATTGGATTCCAAGTCAAATCAACCGTACCGTTTACATTATCCAGTTTTGCAATCCTTAATCTCGGAGTAATTCCAATATTGAAAAAATCTCCTCCAACAAAAATATTATTTCCACTTAAAGCTATAGTTCTAACTGTACCATCTGCACTTGGAGTCCAATAAGGATCAAGAGAACCATCTGCATAAATATGTGCTAACCTATTTCTTGTATCATTTCCTATTTTTGTAAATTCACCACCAATGTACCATCCTCCACCACCATCTGATACACAAGCCCAAATTGTACCATTTACTTCAGGAAAACTTTTATCCCAACTATCATCAAGAGCTGTGACTTTAACCCCACAACCAGTTCGTTCTCCAATTTGAGTAAAACTACCAGCTATGTATGTATATTTACTATTAATTACAATATCATTCACTATTCCATTAGGAATCCACCAACTAGTATCTGGAATGATGTCTTGTGAAAAATTAAAAGTAACAATAAGTAAAAACAGTACAATCAATAATTTTATTCTTTTCATTTTTATCTCCAAACTAATTTGTAGAATCTAAATATTAAATACCCTAATATTCATTCAATGTTTGATAACATTCAAAGAGAAATTTTTGCTTTTTATTATAAAAGCTTTTTATTAAATCGTATAGTGTCCGTTCATATAATTCATATAATACTGCAAAATTTATATTTTAATATAATTTTTTTGAACTTTCGATTAAATATATTCAATAGTTGGCTAAGAATCAATAATTAAAAAGTATTATAAATGCTAAATAATTATAAGAAGGCTTTGAAAAACTAGGTTCCTGTCATACTGAAATCCCATCGGGATGGAAGCATCTAATTTATCTTGAAAATTGAGATGTTTCTTCCTACAAGTCGGAATCAACATGACACATTGAGGTTTTTCAAAGGTTTTAATTAAATTTTATTTTCAAACAATACTAGACTATCTCGAGATACTTTGGGCGAATCTGTTAATTGTGTAACAGAGTCTGAACAATTTTGTATTGAAAGTATAACTAGAATTAATGCAGAGGTAATTTTCAAATATTTTATATTTGCTACAAGGTAAGGTCTTTTATGTTAATTAAGTTTTTATTTAATTACTTCAAAATCATAAAGAAAAATTGATTCAATATCTTGTTGCCATTGTTCAATACAAAATACATTCGGATTTTTTTCTGTTATTGAAGTTTCTTTATATCCAATTGAACCTTTAATTTTTATTTTTGCTTTAAATATTATTGCCTTTTCAAAATGTTGCACAATAACTAAAACAACAATCTTGGTACCCAAAAAACCTGCATAACAAAATTTGAGTTCAATTTCGTTGGAGATAATATTTGGTTTCTGAAAATCATCCAAGGCATCCATTATATCCAATTTATCTTCCACTACTTTCTGTTCCAATAATTCAAATCCTGTAAGTTTTTCATCTTCAACATCGACATTAATTTTAAGCTCATTGCCGATAGGAATTGTAATTTTATCAGCTTCGACTTTTAATTCGTTACTTTGCCCGTATGTTTGTATATAAGAAAAGTATAAAAAAATGATAGAGAAATACACGCATCTCATTGTATACTCCATAAAGAAATTAATAGTATTTAATAAATAACTAGTGATAAATAATTCTAAATATCTATCCCAGGTTTTTATTTTCTTTTGCTCTCTCAACAACTTTTTTAATTCTTCTTAATCTTGTTTCCACTTTTTTTGCATCATTAATCCAATAAATATACATCGTCTTCGAGGACTTCGGAAACTTATTAAAATTATCCCAAGCGGCTTTATCTTCCAACAAAGATTTTTTCAAATCATCAGGTATATTAGTTGTTTGTTTAATTTTTCTTATGAAATTCCACTTCCCATTTTGTTTTGATTCTTGGATTATTTTCAATCCATATTTCGTCATTTTTTTCGAGTCAATCATTTTCTTTACACGTTGCTTATTTGATTCTGACCAAATGCTATTTTTTTTCGTGGAGTAAAATTCTGAATAAAATAATTTTTATCTATGCTTTTCATTTTGCTATCAATCCAACCAAAACATAATGCTTCTTCAACAGCTTCTTTATATCTAAGACCAATTTCTTTTGAATTCTTTTTAAATATAACTAGCCAAATTTTCTGAGCAGTTCTATGATTTTTCTGAAGCCATTTCATCCATTCGCTACGATTTACGAATTGTGCAGCTTCAAAAAATTCTTTAGGTATTTCTCTGATCGTCATCTAATCTTTAAAAGAATTTATTAAAACAAATGGTATGCTTAAATTTATTCCACCATTAACTTTAGATTTTTTATTCAGTCTTTCTTCGATTACATTAAACACTAATTCTACTTTATCTGATGGTAATAGTGCTTTCCATGAATCCATAAAAGCTAGACGAATAAAGTAGTGATTCAGCATAGCAGTGCCATTAACATATTTGTAATTAAATTGGTCTTTTGTGAAATTATATATTTTAAATTTATTCTTCTCAAGTTTTCTTAAAACTTCTTTAACAGGTGGGCGTTTTTTTATAATATGAGCGTGCATTAAATCAATCTCTTGCCAAAGTTTCATCTTCTTAAGTATCTTTCCAAATTCAGAATAAAATTCAATCATAGTCCTGTCAGTATTAAAAGTAAAAATGAATTGCCCACCTTTCTTAATTACTCTTGAACATTCATAAAATGTTTTATCAATATTATTAACATTATTAATTCCATTATTGCTTACAATCAAATCCACTGAATTATTATCAAGAGGAATTGACTCAGCAAATCCTTCAATAATTTTTACATTTTTTAGTTGATAATAATCAATCTTTTTTCTCACTTTGTCAACAGCTTCTGACCAAGGTTCTATACCAAAGACATTGGAACTTTTTCCAAGTCTCATAGATAGTTCAATCAATGGAAATCCAGTTCC
>JAFGID010000077.1 GCA_016929735.1 Ignavibacteriales bacterium
AATAAAATAATAAATATATTGTAATTTATTTCAAAACGATATGAGAATATGTAAAATAAAATTATAATGAAAGTAGCAATAAAAAAAAACACATACCGTCGCCAAAACAAAATAATTTCATGATTACGATTTTCATTTGCTATTCTTAATAAATAAAAAATGTTTGTATTTTCTTTCATTCAAATTTTCTTTTTACTAGAAAAATAAATATACTAATTTTCCAATTAATTTAATAGTCAATAAGTAATTATAAAGCTTGATTATATATAAATTTTGTATTAGTTTTTAAATCAAAAATAAATAATTTTATATATAAACAATGGAGAGCTCTAAGATGAGGAAATTTTTACTCCTGTTGACGATTTTTGCACTTACTGTTTCAATGGTATCAGCTCAAACAAGCGGTAAGATTACCGGTCATGCTAAGGATGCTAAGACTGGTGAACCATTGATTGGTGTAAATATTGTTATCGAGGGAACGACTATGGGTGCAGCGACAAACATTGATGGGTATTATGTTATTTTAAATGTACCTCCTGGCAATTATAATGTAAAAGCATCAATGATAAGCTATGCATCGCAGACAATTACTGAGGTTCGCGTTTTCATTGATCAGACAACTGATCTAGATTTTGAACTAATGGAGGAATCATACCAAACTGCGGATATTATTGTTATTGCAAAAACTCCGATTGTTCAAAAGGACGTTTCTTCTAGTGTGGCAAATATAAATGATGACGACTTAAAAACTTTGCCCACAGCAAACATTACTTCTGTAATCGGATATGAAGCAGGTATAGAGTCAACTGGAGATGGATTAGTTGTGAGAGGTGGAGGAACTGATCAGACTGCTGTGCTTCTTAATGGTGTCAGTATGAAAAATGAACGTACTAATACACCATATCTGGGCGGTATAAGTTTTACATCAGTTAAAGAAATTCAGGTTCAGACTGGTGGCTTTACGGCTGAATACGGCGACATGCGTTCGGGACTTGTTAAGGTTGTTACTAAAGAAGGCGATAAAGATAAATATAATTTAACATTTTTCTCAAGATACAAACCTGCTGGGCCTAAACATTTTGGTGATTCACCGAACAATCCTAATTCTTTTTGGTTAAGACCTTTTCTTGATGACGATGTATGTTGGACGGGAACTAACAGCGGTGCTTGGGATGCATACACACAAAAACAATACATTTATTTCCAAGGATGGAATGCTAAATCTGAAGAGTTGCTTCTCGATGATGACCCAAACAACGACTTAACACCTGAAGAATGCCAAAGATTATGGCTATGGCAAACACGAAAAAACTTAGACATACATCTCCCGGACTACGATTTAGATATGAGTTTTGGCGGGCCTGTCCCAGGAGGAAAGTCTCTTGGCAACCTTCGTTTCTTTACTTCATTTAAAAAGACAAGAACTCAATATTTGATACCACTTAATACCGATAGCTATCAAGATTACTCAATTTCTGGAAAATTAACAGCCGATATAACTTCAACTATGAAGTTGATGCTTGAAGGATTATACGGTAAAGAATGGGGAACCAACAGTAACAATTCAGGTTTATATGGAATATTCAAAACCTCAAGTGCAATAGCGTCAGCACTTTCTTACGGCGAAACAAACTATGGTGATGCAAGAATTTACACTACTGATTATTGGGCTCCTTCTCAAGTTTATCGTTCAAGCATTGGAGGAAAATTTACTCACGCAATAAATGAAAGAACATTCTATGAAATAGTTTTTTCAAGGTATTCGGAAGATTATAATACAAGTCCCGGACGGCCGAGAGATACAAATAGAGTATATTTATTCGGGGATAACTATTGGGTTGATGAAGCTCCTTATGGTTTTTATGAAGACCTGAGTCAAGGTATTGTTCGTATGCGTATGGGTGTTGGAATGAGTAATTCCAGAGATAGTAGTTTTATTCAAAAATATCAAATTAAAGGTGATATTACCAGCCAATTGGATAACATTAACCAATTAAAGGCAGGAATAGAGTTTATTTATGTTAAGAATGAAATGAATTATGGACGATATGATAAAGTTTTACCAAGTGGTAATTATCACGATGTATACACAACGACACCTATCAGAGGTGCCTTGTATTTACAAGATAAATTGGAATTTGAGGGTATGATTGCCAATATAGGTGTCCGTTTTGATTATTCTGATCCAGGCGGAGATTGGTGGGTTTACGATTCATTTACAAAATATTTTAATGGGAAATATATACCAGGACTTGATACATTGTTAGGAAAAGAACCTACAGAGAAAAAATTATATGTGAGTCCTCGTATTGGTATTGCATTCCCAATTACAGTTGACAGCAAATTGTTCTTTAATTATGGTCATCAAAGACAAATGCCTACTCCCGATCAAATGTTTTTATTTAGATTAGATGGTAACACAGGGGGATTATTAAGGATAGCTGATCCTAATATTATTCTACCGAGAACGGTTCAATATGAATTGGGGTACGAACATAATTTATTAGATCAATTTTTAATTCGAGTATCAGGATATTATAAAGATGTTACTGACCAAGCATTACTTGTAACTTATATCGCAAAAAACAATATTGCGAACTATTCCACATATGAACCAAATTCATATGCAGATATTAGAGGTTTCGAAATAACAATAAGAAAGAATAGAGGTGACTGGGTTCAGGGTATGATCAATTATACTTACGATGTTTCGACTTCAGGTAGATTTGGTTTTGCACAATTCAACGAAAACAAATCAGATCAACGAAGATATGAACGAGAATATAGAGCACACTATCAAACTAAACCTATACCAACTCCCTATGCAAGAGCGAATATTATGATATTTTCACCTAAAGAATTTGGGCCTAAATTAGGACCGATTTATCCATTTGGAAATATTTTCTTGACAATTACTGGTAGCTGGCAATCAGGTTCATACACTACTTATGTAGGCGGCGGTTCAATTCCTGGTGTTTTATACAATCTTCAGTGGAAAGATTATTTGAATTTTAATTTACGCTTGAGTAAGAATTTTGCATTAGATCTTGGTCCTTTTGGTTTGTCAGTTGAGTTATTTATGGATGTAAATAATATTTTAAATCAAAAATATATGACTTCTTATGGATTTACACATTCAAATGATTATCACGCTTATATGCAATCTCTGCGATTCCCTAAAGATGCGTTTGCGGATTTTCCGAATGGTAACCCAACTTGGACAAATGATCCGAATGGCGGCCCATATATTTATGGAAATGATCAACCAGGTGATTACAGAACCGATGAAAAACCGTATATTGATATGCCTAATCAAGATTGGTTAACATTCTTAAACATTCGACAGATATATTGGGGTTTGAGAATGACAGTTGAATTATAACTTGAGTAAAATAAACAAAGGATATAAAAGTGAATACTAAAAAAATTATTAAAAAATCTATATTTTTGCTGCTTTTTTTGATTCTTAATATCAGTTTACTTGGTCAATTTGAATCGAAATGGATGTCAGTTGGTTCACTGCATAACTGGTATTCAGAAATAGGTAGCGAAATTGAACATGGACTTTACGCAAGTCAGCAATATGGACTTAGATGGCCCGCAACTCAACCTTATAAAGATATCCAGTGTGCTAAAGCTTTTTGGATAGGTTCAACTAATTTCACAGATGATAAAGGCGATAACTATCCTCATAAAGTAGTACACGTCGGTCCAAGAGTTACAGGTGCGAATGAATTTTTTCCAATTTCTTTGAAGACAGTTGTGCCTTTCGATCCGATGCCTGCAGTTTTTGTAGATGGCGAGGAATCCTATTTACAGCAAATCGAAGCGGATTTATTAGATCCAACAATGCCTTTCGATGCAATGCTAGTCAATACTGTAAATTCCCAACTGGGTATTACAACGGAGAGAAAAATCTATCAGTTCAGTCATAAAGGGCATAATAATTATATTGTTAGTGAGTACAAATTTAAAAATACTGGTAATACGGATGCTGATGCAGATATCGAGCTCCCAGGCAATACATTAACGGATGTTTACTTTTTCTTCCAATATAGGTGGGCAGTTGATAGAAGTTCAAGATATTCCATTGGCAACTCATCTGGTTGGGGTATTAATACAATGCTCGATACAAGAGGTGATGGTGTTAAAGTAGATGCTGATAATCCTGAGGGAATGAGATTGCAATATGCTTGGCATGGTAAATATCCATCTTTTAGTGCACCTTATCCCGACAAAGACAATAAAGCAATAGATAACCTTGGAGCACCAATAATAACTCCATTTTCGCCTTATACGACATCAGAAGACACTACCTGGAGGTTATCATCGGCTCAATTTTGCGGAGTAATAACATTACATGCAGATAAATCTGCTACTGACAAAACCGATGACTTAAACCAGCCAAGAACAACATCTTGGGTTGGTTCGGATGATGCACTTAGTCAGAGTAATAGTGCTTACGACAAGACGAAAATGACTCAAGAATACACAACTTGGATGGCTGGAGGGCACAAATCACCTCGTCATTGTGACGTGGTTCAACCAGATGGCAAGTTTACTGAACCAACTGGTGATCCTGCACTTGGAACACCCGGTGGATGGTCAGCTGCAAACGGATATGGTCCTTATACTCTTGGGCCTGGAGATAGTATTACGATTATATGGGCTGAAGCAGTTGATGGCATTGATTTTCAAACAGGTTACGATACTGGATTAAAATTAAAAAGACGTCAAATATCAAACTTAGAGAAAAATCAGGTTGTTTTTCAAAGTAAGGATTCATTATTCAGAACTTTTAGAACTATAAAAGCAGACTATGACGCGGGATGGAATATACCAAAGCCACCAAAACCACCGCAGATTTTTGAAGTAACGTCGGGTGGAGACAGAATTACATTATCTTGGGATTTATATGAAGGTGAAAGTCCAGATAATTTTGAAATCTACAGAGCAAGGGATAGATACGATAGTAACTATACTTTAATATATACTGCTCCTGGTAGCGAACGTTCTTATGATGACATTACACCTATTAGAGGAATAAATTATTACTATTATATTCAATGTGTTGGTTCTGGTGGATTGAAAAGTGATAGAAACTGGACACAATCTTATGACCCAGCAAACCTGAAACGGCCAGCTGGAACTACAATGGACGAAATTCGTATTGTTCCCAATCCATTTATTGCGTCAACACCTTATACCCAAAGATTCGGTACTGAAGAACCGGATAGAATAGATTTTTATGGTATTCCTGGGCGTTGTAAAATTCAGATATTTACTGAACTTGGAGAGCTAATTTATACAATTGAACACTCTGATGGTAGTGGTGATGCTTCGTGGAGAAGTGTGACCCAATCAAACCAAGTGGTTGTAAGCGGTATTTACATTGCTGTTATTACAAATAGCGATACTGGCGAAAAGGCCATTAAAAAATTTGTAATTATTCGTTAAAAAGATATAGGTAAATAAAATGAAGAAATATTTTCAAATAATAATCTGGTTGTGTTTTCTTGTCTTCACGGTTGAGAGTCAAGCTCAACTTGAAAAAAGAGCCCAAACTGGATTCAAGTTTTTAAGTGTATCAACTGATGCGCGATTTAGTGGCATGGGTGATGCTGGAACATCTTTACAACACGGATATTCAACAGCAATGTTCTACAACCCCGCTGGAATGGCAAATATGGATAAATATGTAGATGCTCATTTCGGCCATACTCAATGGATTGCAGATATAAATTATATCAATTATGGAATCGCAATTCAACCATTTCAAAATGATAATTATGGAGTTCTTGGTTTTTCTGTGATTGCTGTAAAATACGGTGAAATTCAAAAAACTATTAAATATAATAACGAACAAGGATATTTGGATGTTGGAACACATGAACCAATTGCTATTTCAATGCAATTAGGTTATGCTAAAATGTTATCAGATAAATTTTCAATTGGTGGAAACGTAAAGTGGTGTCAGTTATCCTTAGGAACATATACTGTCAGTTACCCTCAGACTATTATTAGTGGTAATGACACTACTGTTATTCCATTTAAAAGTGAAGAATTTGAACGAAGTTCAATCGCTTTCGATTTTGGTCTTATTTATCAGACCGGATTTAAGAGTTTAAGTCTGGGTATGAGTGTTAGAAATTTCTCTCAGGAGATTAAGTTTATTGAAGAAGGATTCCAAATGCCTTTAACTTTCAAAGTTGGTCTTTCTATGGATATTCTTGATTTATTTCCAAGTATTGATCCTAAAATGCATTCTTTCCTTCTGGCTGTTGATGCATCGCACCCGCGAGATTATGACGAGCAATTAAATGTTGGGTGCGAATATTCATTTATGAATATGATTTCGCTTAGAGCAGGTTATACTTATCCCGCAGATGAGAGAGACTTTACATTTGGTGCTGGAGTAATGAAAGAGGTTGGTGGCGTTTTGGTTGGCGTTGATTATTCTTATGCTCCATTTGGGATCTTTGATAACGTTCATAGAATATCTGTACACTTTGCTTATTAAAAGTATTTATAATAAAAAATATTGGTAGTAAAATGAAAAATAAAATTAAAAAATGTGTTAGTCTGGGTATCGTCTTGCTGTTTTCAATGTTTTTCATAGTCAGCTGTGATGAAGACCCGACTTCCAGTTTGTGGGATAATCCCGATTTGCAAAAACCTGTTGGCGATACACCGGTTATTACATCCCTAACTCCTGCTAATGGTGCGATTGCAGAGATAACTGAAATAGTAATAACGGGTACAAATTTTACTTCGGATACTTCAAATATTAGAGTATATTTTAATGGAGTACCAGGAAATATAAAATCAACATCTGCAACATCAATTAATGTAATTTCACCTGAATTGGAAGGAGACTCTGTGGCTGTAAAAATTTATGTTAAAGGTAATAGGTTGTTTAGTAACAGTTGCTACTATAAAGTCTTACCTCCGAGCAAGGAATTAAGGGAATTTAATGAAACAGATAAACCAAAGGCACTTGCAATAGATGCAAATGGTTATATTTATGTTTCATTAACTGTAAATGATGTTGGCGTTGGTATAAAGAAAATTGATCCAGCTACAGGTTTAATGACTGATTATGTTCCAAAGGGAGCAGAAACATTTTGGAGTGGAATGAAATTTGGACCTAATGGACAGTTATATGCAGCAAAAAATAATTTTGGTATTTGGAAAGTTGATCAAGGTATTACACCACCAAATACTCCATGGGTAATTACATCTCCGAATAGAATTACAGATTTTGATTTTGACCCCAATGGTTATATCTGGGCAGGTGGAGCGCAAGGAAAAATAATTAGGATCGATACCGGTGCTAACAAAAAGGTATATGATGTTGGAATTGTTACTCTTTCTGCTAGAGTATACAAATCCGGCTCAACCACTTATTTGTATATTGCCGGAACAAAGGGTGGACTTAATAAAATTTGGCGATATGAAATTGATGCTAATGATGACATAATAAACGAAACAGAGTATTTTGATTTTTCAACTAATTTTCCGACTGCTAAGTTGAATTGTATGGAAATTGCAAGCAATGGTAAAATATATATAGGAACTGACGGTGATGACCCCATAATAATAGTTAACACAGATGGAACTTATGAGTATCTTTATACTGGGAAAATAAATCCAGAAGCAATTGCTTTTGTTTGGGGTGATAAACTTTACTTCTCTAGGAATGGCAACGTTGCTAAAGAAATAACAAGTACGATCATAGGTTTGAATGTATTAGATACTCCAGCACCATATTATGGTATAGAATAATTCACTAATTAACTTATATTTTTTAATCAACATTCATAGGAGGAAAAAACTATGAGAAAAAACATTTTTACCTTTATTGCAGTACTATTTTTGAGTACTACCCTCTTTGGCCAGTGGACAAATGAGGGCGTATTTCCTGCAGATAGCTCCTTACAGGCAAACACTGGGGTTCATGGAGCAGTTGTAACACCTGACGGTAATGTTTGGATTGCACCTTACAGATCATATGTTGCTGATAGCGTTTACAATCCTGATAGCGGAAGAAAATTTCTATGCAGACCAGTGTACGTTTTCCAACCAGATGGAACACCTCTTGATACAATTAGAAGTATCGTTGTTGGTGGTACAACAAGAGTATTTCTAAACAGCAATGTTGGATTATCACTCGACCATAATGGTAATGTTATGCTGGCAAGTTACAATGAAGTTTTCAAAATTAATTACCAGACTTATGAAGGTATTGCTTGGGTTGATTTAGCTAATCATGGTTTATCTGGTGTTTCTATTTGCGCTCCAGGTGCTGTTGAGAATGGAGATGTTTATGTCGTAAGCGTATTTCCAGCAAAACCTGTTGTCCATTTAGATTCTAATTTGGTTTACATTGACAATGCTCTTGATTCATACGATGAAGATTATGGTAGAGACTTTGCTGCAAAATCAAGTGGCGACACAACTTGGTTATTCTTCCCTCGTTATACAGGTCTATGGATTTATGAAAAAATCGGTGATTTCGGAACATTCGCGCTCGTTGATTCATTAAAAGGTCCTAGTCCAGAAACAATTAAATTTGACCCAGTTGATGGAAATGTATGGTTAAGTGGTGGTGGTTTTTCAAATTTACCACAAGCGCCATATAAACCAAATGTTTGGTATAAATTTGATTTATCAACAAAAACGGCTATTGACAGTATGCATTGGAATTTCGAAGTTGGCGGTACCCCTGCCAATGAAAGACCAAGAGCATTTGCTATTAGTGATGATGGTATGGAAGCATGGTGTGGTTGCTTTGGCTCAAGCACTTATCGTCCAGTTCAAAAATTCTCAAAGATTGTCGGTATCCAACAAGACGAGAACATACTTCCAACTGGTTATACTTTAAGCCAAAACTATCCAAACCCATTTAACCCATCGACACAGATTACATTTGCAATCCCTGAAGCAGGTATGGTTACTGTAAAAGTATATAACATGCTTGGTCAAGAAGTTGCAACATTGGTTAACGAACAGTTGAATGCTGGTCAATTCACAACAACATTTAGTGCCGCTACCTTAGCATCAGGAACTTACATTTACGAATTAAGAGTAAACGATGTTAGATTAGCAAATAAGATGTTGTTACTCAAGTAATTTCAATAGCCAGTGATCAGTAGTCAGTAGTCAGTGGTCAGTAAATTATTGATGAAAAGCCGGGTTGAGTAAACTCGGCTTTTTTTAATCTGTGAGAATGACATTGTTGGGGCTGTCTCAAAAGTGATAAAAATGTCATTCCCACGTCCCGATAAAATCGGGAGGGAATCCATTAACTTGTTGTTATACAATAAATTAAAAATTTTCTTTCACTTCTTTTTCCCTATAAATTACCCATTTGAGACAGCCCCCAGTTTAATCAGTGTCATCTGCGTGCTATTAAAAAACGGATTATTAAATTATTATTAGAAGGCTTTGAAAAACCTTTCCGACTCGTCGGAAGAAATATCTCATTTTTGATTATAAATGAGATACTTCAACCCGATAAATCGCGTTTTAGTATGACAGAATCCTAGTTTTTCAAAGTCTTCTATTATTACATCATTTACTAACTCAATAAGATTTTTGCATTTGTTTATCAGTTTAGATATATTTGTAAGGTAAAAACATTTCTTGAAATTAAATTTGTTAAAAAATATGAGATGAAAACCTTAAAAGAAATAAAAGAAATTATAATAAAAAACAAAAAGCGATTGTTAATAAAATATCCTATTAGGGCTATAGCTATCTTTGGTTCTTATTCAAGAAATGAACAAAATAAACGCAGCGATTTGGATATAATGGTAGAGTTTAATGGTGATATCGGTATTCGATTTATTGACCTTGCAGATGAACTTGAAGAATTGCTTGGATTAAAGTTAGATGTAGTTTCCAAAAATGGAATTAAAGAAAGATATTATCAACAAATAAAATCAGAATTGATTTATGTCTAAGCGTGAACAAAATCTACTTTTGCAGGATATGTTAGAATCCGCTATAAAGATTAAAAATTATATTAAAGGTGTTGATTTTGAGCAATTCAAAAATGATGATAAAACGGTAGATGCGGTTGTTAGAAATTTTGAAATAATTATCGAAGCATCAACAAGAATTGATAGCGGATTTAAGAAGAAACATTCTAATATAGATTGGAAGCGATTGAAAGGATTTCGGAATAGAGTTGTACACCATTATTTCGGTATAGATTATCAAATAGTTTGGTCAATAATTATCAATGATTTAGATGACTTGATTTCTCAAATCAAGGATTTGATTAATTAACAAATAATTCAAGAATTAAAAAATAATTTTTTATGTAAAATTATTCAATCTTACTCCCGTGCTATTATTCTTTTTACAAATCTTTTTACCATTCCCCAGTTAATTGAAAATTTTGGATTCACCTGTTGAACGGACAATTTATTACTATCAATTTCAATTTTATATTTAAAGGGATATTCGCTAAAATTACCCTCAAATCCACGAATTGCATCATAATTTAAGTTTACAAAGCTTATATATTCATCTTCCTTTTCAACAAAATAATAACCACGCGAAAACCAAATCAATGTTTGTATTTCTTCTGTATTTTGTATATCGTAAATCAAATGTTTGTTTTTTCTAATATACTTAAATGGGATATAATCATTTCCATCAAACAAAGAATAATAACCTACTAAATATCCATCCGGCACCTCACAAACGCACCGCCAAAAAATAATATTCATTGGTGTGGGGTTAGTGGTATATCTTGAATAAACTATTTCCTGATTTTGAAATGATTTTTCGAATACATTATCTACGATAACTTTATTAACAATCGAAAATGACAGATACAATAAACTCAAATTAATAAAAATTATATTCAATATTTTTTTCTTTTTATATTTTTGAATGAAAATTAAGAAGAAAATATTTATAACTAGAGGAAGAGTAAAAAACGGATCAATAATAAAAATCGTATTCCACGCTACTTTGTAATTGCTGAAAGGTGCGAATAATTGTGTTCCATAATTTGTAAAACAATCAACGAACAGATGAGCAAGGATACTCGAAAACAATAATATGAACCAATGAATTAATTTTAAGTTTCGCTTTTTGTAAATTTTATAAAGTAGTAATCCAAGTAAAAATGAAATTGACCCTGCAAATAAAAGACTGTGGGAAAAACCGCGATGTATTTGAAGTTTTTCAATTTCATCAACAAAAGGTAAAATTGTAATATCAAGGTCAGGAATGATTCCGCCAATC
>JAFGID010000078.1 GCA_016929735.1 Ignavibacteriales bacterium
AAACCTCTTAACCCTTTCGGAACGTTGCTGTATCTCATCTTTTCTCTAACTCCTGCTAAAGCAATGACTGCAAGAGCAAAACCTATACCCGACCCGAAACCATAAGTTACACTCTCACCTAATGTATAATCCCTTTCTACCATAAATAGAGAACCGGCGAGAATGATACAGTTCACCGTAATTAGAGGAAGAAATATTCCCAAAGCATTATATAGTTTGGGAAAAAATTTATCTAATGTCATCTCGAGTATTTGGACCATTGCTGCAATCACACCGATGAATGCGAGCAATTTTAAGAACGATAGATCGAGCTTTGGTAACCCGAGCCAACTTAATGCACCTTCCTTCAACACATTATGGTAGATTAAATTGTTGACGGGAACAGTTATAGCTTGAACAATTACAACAGCAATACCTAACCCGATAGCAGAATCCACACGTTTTGATATTGCCAAGAATGTACACATGCCAAGGAAAAAGGCAAGTGCCATATTTTCGACGAAAATTGATTTAACAAACAAACTTATTTGATGTTCTAACATATCAGTTATCCTCCACTTGTTCAGGCTTCCAAGTTCTTATTGCCCAAATCAGCAGACCAATTATTATGAATGCACTCGGCGCAAGAAGGAAGATACCGTTAGCAGGATACCATCCCCCTTCTGTGTCCAATGCAAAAATTGTATAACCCAATAATTTCCCCGAGCCGAATAATTCTCGAAAGAATCCGACAAAAAGTAAAATGAATGAATAGCCAAGCCCATTTCCAATTCCATCAAGTAAACTCATCATTGGAGGATTTTTTAATGCAAATGCTTCTGCTCTTCCGAGAACAATACAATTTGTAATTATCAAGCCGACATAGACCGAAAGTTGTTTACTAATATCATAAGCGAATGCTTTTATTACCTCATCGGCAATGATTACAAGCGAAGCAATTATTGTCATTTCAATAATTATTCGAACACTGCCAGATACGTGATTTCGAAGAAGACTTACAGCAAAATTAGAAACAGCGACAACAAATATTACAGCCAAAGACATTACTATTGAAGTTTCAAGTTTGGAAGTAACAGCGAGAGCCGAACAAATTCCAAGTATCTGCAAAGCAATTGGATTATTATTAAAAATAGGGTCAAACAATACTTTTGATATTTTACTCATTATTACCCTCTCTTAATTTTTGGAAATATTTACCATAACCATTTTCGCCCAGCCAAAATTTAACGAGATGGTCAACTCCTCTTGTAGTAAGCGTAGAACCTGATAAACCATCAACCTGATAAATTGCCTCATCGCTATTTTTATCAACTACTCCCTTTATAACCTCAATTTTCAAATTCCAATTTTCATCGAATGCTTTTTTGCCTACCCATATTTGTTTCCATCGAGGATTATCAACTTCGCCACCGAGACCCGGGGTTTCACCATGTTCATAAAATGTTAAACCTGTGATGGTCTTCAAATCGCTATCAATTGCTATAAAACCATACAAGGTTGACCAGAGTCCTTTCCCATAAATCGGCAAGATATGTTTCTTCAATTTTTGATTTTCCACAATTTGATAAATAACCATATATTTTGGCATCCTTTTTATATCTGCAATATCTTCCGAAGGAGGTATCACTTTACCATGGGATGGGTGATTAGCCATCCGCTTTATATTAAAATCAACTATATTTAATTCTTTATCCAATTTATTATCAGGTATTTCTTCACCTGTTTCAAATTCAATTACAATTGCTTTGATATTTTTTTTATAAATATCTAAAATATTTTTTTCATTATACTCAAGCCCGCTTACGGATAAAATGTTTTTAATTTTATCTGTTTCTTTATTTATATCCTGTCTTTCTCTTAATGTTACCGTAGTGGTGGCGACGAATACCGCACAGACGATACAAACACCAAGAGTAACAAAAAATATTTTCAAAATATTATCGTTTGACATAGCCATATTGTCTCCTCTTTATATTTGCATTTATAAATATCTTATCAATTATCGGCGCGAAAACATTTCCAAATAAAATAGCTAGCATCATTCCTTCGGGATAAGCAGGATTCAATACTCGAATCATTATAACCAAAAATCCAATTAACAAACCGTAAATGTATTTACCTTTGTTTGTTACTGCTGCACTCACAGGGTCGGTTGCCATAAATACTGTTCCAAATGCAAATCCGCCAAGTACAAAATGCCACTCAGGTCCAACGTTGAACATTGGATTTGTCGAACTACCGATTAGATTGAACAATAGTGACATTCCCAGAGCACCGACTACAACACTTAGCATAATCCGCCAGCAACCGATACCAGAAAAAATTAAAATTACTGCACCAATAAGGCAAGCCAACGCAGATGTTTCGCCCATCGAGCCAGGAATAATTCCTATAAATGAATCCCACCAGGTTGGAAATTTTTCTATTGTTGCTGCTGAAAGTTGTGCAAGTGGAGTTGCCTGACTTATTCCATCAACAGCGAGCCATACTTTGTCGCCAGAAATTTGTGCTGGATAAGCAAAAAATAAAAACGCACGACCGGTCAAAGCAGGATTGAGGATATTCATTCCAACACCACCGAAGACCTCTTTTCCTATCACTACTCCAAATGTTATTCCCACAGCAACTTGCCAGTATGGAATTGTTGGTGGTAATATCATTGGAAAGAGTAGACTTGTTACAAAAAATCCTTCATGTATTTCGTGTTTACGAACAACAGCAAAAACGACTTCCCAAAATCCACCAACTGCAACCGTAATTATGTAGACTGGAACAAAATATAATGCACCGAAGAAAAAGTTAGAGAATACACTTGAAGGATCAAAACTAATTCCTAATGTCTGCATAAAATCCGGTTGCCATCCGAATGCAACCGCTTCACCATATTTTGAAATGTTTATATTTGCTTGTAATCCCGTATTATATAATGCAACTAAGACAGCAGGAATAAGAGCCACCACCACCACTGTCATTATCCTTTTATAATCTATCGCATCACGGACATGCGCTGCAGATTTTGTTGTTTTACCTGGTGTATAAAAGAAAGTATAAGTTG
>JAFGID010000079.1 GCA_016929735.1 Ignavibacteriales bacterium
GGATATAACTTTTTCATCTCCTTTTAATGTGTTATCATTAACTCCAAGAACAATAGTAGCATCAACTTCACCTTTTGAAGGAACAGTTAATATCACCTTTTTTGCGCCTGCTTCAATGTGTTTCATACAAGCTTCTTGTGAGCGAAAGACACCAGTTGCTTCAACAATTATTTCTGCTCCAAGATCTTTCCATTTTAAGTTAGCAGGATCTTTTTCTGCTGAGATAGTAATTCTGTCACCATTTACAATTATATCATTTCCATCAACCTTAACTTCACCAGGAAATCTTCCGTGGACAGAATCATATTTTAATAAATGTGCTAAAGTGGCAGCATCAGTTAAATCATTAATTCCGACAAAATCATATCCACCAACTTGCATTGCTCTTTTTAAAACTAATCTTCCGATTCTTCCGAATCCATTAATTCCGACTTTAATAGCCATTTAATTTATCCTCCATTGATAATTTTTAAAAATTTTGAATGCAATTATAACTAAAAAGCGAATTATTTACAAAATATACGAATATTTAATTGAATTTGTTTTCTTGTTTATATGATTTATAAAAAAAACTAAATAAAATTTATTAACTTTATAATAAAAATTAGATTTTTTTCTAATGGTCAATAAAGTAGATTTACATACTCATACAATTTATTCAGATGGCAGTCTTACACCAAAGGAATTGATTAATTTGGCTAATAAGAATGACATAACCACAATAAGTATTACTGACCATGATAATATTTTAGGTGTGAAGGAAGCGCAATCTTACGGTGAGAAGTTAAATGTTGAAGTAATTTCGGGAGTAGAAATAAGCACGGATATAGAAGATTTTGAAGTTCATCTTTTGGGTTTGTTTATTGATATTGAGAATATTGAATTGAATAAGTATTTAAATTTTTTTCGTGAGGAGAGATACTACAGAGCAAAAAGAATAATAAAAAAATTAAATAATCTTGGATTACCTCTTTCGATTGACGATGTGGAATTCAATGCAAAATATTCTGCAATTGGAAGACCTCATATTGCAAAAGCAATGTTGGAGAAAGGATTGATTCAAAATTATTATGAAGCATTTGAAAAATACATAGGTGATAACGGTCCTGCATACGAAAGAAAAATCCACATATCACCAATTAGCGCAATTAAATTGATTAATGACGCAAATGGATTATGCTTTATTGCCCATCCTAATTACATTAAAGAGAATATTCTTATTTTTCTAATTAAATCCGGCATTGACGGGATTGAAGTTGTTCATCCATCTCATAAAAAATTTCAGATTCGCTTCTATCGCGAAGTAGTAAATCATTATTGTTTATTAGAAACCGGTGGCTCAGACTATCATGGACATACCAAAAATGATGATGATGTTTTTGGTAAATATTATATTTCATATCAAAAGCTGAATACAATGAAAAAAATGTTAATCAAGCATAAAATTTAATCTAACTCTTCTATGAATTCATCCATTACTATAATAACAATAAATTTTAACACAGAAGAATATACAATTGATGCAATAAAATCAATTAATAAATTTTATCCTAAATTGAAATTATTATTAATTGATAACGGTTCAAGAACAGAAAAAATACTTAACCTGTCAAGGCTAAATGAAGAAATAGAAAATTTAGAAATTATTTTTAATAAAAAAAACATACATCACGGTCCTGCAATGGATATTGGGATAAGAAAATGTGATTCAGATTGGGCACTCACTTTTGATTCAGATGCTCTTGCTATTAAAAATGGTTTTATTGAAAAAATGCTTGATAATATAACAGATAATACTTATGCTATTGGTGAGAAATTTTTTGTTGATAGATTTGGTTACAAACAAGAAAAAAATAAAAATTCTATTGAATACATTCATCCTTTTTGTGCATTGTTTAGAATAAAGTACTATCTAGCTCTACCCCCTTTTGAAAAACATGGGGCACCATGCTTAAAAAATCTCAAAGAAGCGCAGAAACAAGGATTTGAACTAAAACATTTTCCAATTCAGAATTACGTTAAGCACGAGTGGAAAGGTACGGTAAAATCATTTGGATATAATCTCGGATTTAAAAGTAAAGTAAGAAAATTTATAAGAAAAATCATGATGCCATTTGAAAGATAATCAATTTTATTGTTAGTGAAATATTTTTACCTTTGAAAAGAATAATTTTATTAAAAAATTTGCACAAGTCTTTTTACTAATTATTTTATCAGCTATGAAAAAACTAAATAAAATCCAAATATTATTTTTATTGTTTATTTTATTTTCAGTAAATGGTTTACCTCAGGTAATTGACAACTTTAAAAACTACTCAAGTTTTAACTTCATTGAAAATTGCATTTACGATAATGGAAATATTATAGCTGCATCAAATGGTGGGTTCTTTATTTTCTCTGAAGCAGATAGTACCTACAAAACATATACAAAATCCGAAAACTTAAGTAGTCACCAGATTACATCCATTGCCATAGATAAACACAATAGAATCTGGTTAGGGACAGAAGAAGGAGTTATTGATATTTTTAGTGCTTGGGACTTATCTGTCCAACATATCTTTGATATAAAAAATTCCAACTATAATTCAAAAAGAATTAATGATATACTTATAAAAGGCGATACTGCTTTTGTATCAACTGATTTCGGAATTTCTTTGATAAATATCAACAACAATACATTTCTGGATACATACACAAAATTAGGTGTGAATTTTAGTGTTGGTAGCAGTGTGAAAAATATTTTTATTGACAAAAAAATATATGCAAGTAATTACGAAGGTTTAGCTGTTCAAAAAACTGGAGCGACAAATCTTACTGACCCAAGTTCTTGGCAAACTTTTCCTTTGGGTTCAAGTATTCCAACTCAGAAACTGAATGATGTAATTCTTTTTAATGATACGGTTTTGGTTGCTACTGAAAAAGGAATCTATAAATTATCTGTAAATTTATGGGAAAAATTCAATACACTTTCTTCAGAAGTACTTGATATGTTCACAAAAGCAAATATCCTATACTATGTAACTTCAAACACTGCCTACAAATATGAAAACAATACGGAACAACTAATTTTCAATGCTTTACCAAACATGAAGCTGAACAAAATATTTGTTACGGACAATAATTCCCTTTTAATTTCCACCAATGCAGGTTTAGTTAGTATCGCCGGTACAAGTACTGAGATATTATCTCCAAATGCGCCAAAAACAAACAATGCTCAAAGTCTGACAATAGATAAAGAAAATAATTTATGGATTTGCAGCCAAAGTGATGAATTAGGGTATGGTATTTTTAAGTTTAATGGAAATTCTTGGACTTCTTTTGCTCCGTTTCCCTTGAGTGGAGGTTATCATAAAACATATTCAGCAGACGACAATACAATTTATTTTTGCAATTGGGGAAATGGATTTACACGCTATAGAAATGGACGATTTCATAATTTTACAGTAAGCAACACTCCACTGCAAGGTATCCCAGCAGCTCCAAATTTTTTGGTAATTAGTGATATAAAAAAAGATAACAACAACAATACATGGATTTTAAACCATCAATCAGCATCCAACCATGTTTTAAGTGTACTTACAAATGATTCAATTTGGTATAATTTTAATTTGGGCAATCCGATCTGTTATAATCTTGCAATTGATAATAACGGAAATAAATGGTTTGCTGAACTAAATACTAGTTTGCATTATTTTAACGAGATGGGTACATTTGAAAATACAACAGACGATGTCCACGATTATTTAACTACATCACATGGTCTTAATAGTAATCTTGTCAATGCTTTAGTCGTTGATAAAAGGGGTGCATTGTGGGTTGGAACGAGTTTGGGTGTAAATATAGTTAATAATACTGCTTCACCCAAGAATTCAATTACATATTCATACCCACTTAAAAATATCTCGATAAATTGCATTTCAGTTGATGCATTAAATTTAAAATGGGTGGGAAGCCCACAAGGCATTTTCTTAGTATCTCAGGATGGAAATAGTATTCTTGCACAATATAATTCATCTAATTCCCCTTTACCCAGTAATAATATTAGAAGTATAACTTTTAATGAAAATTCTGGAGTAGTTTATATTGGTACTGATAAAGGAATTACGACAATCACAACAGCATCAATTAAACCAGAAGAAAACTTTTCTGAACTTTTTATATTTCCAAATCCTGTTGTTGTTAATGATAATAACATGATAAATATTAATATAACAGGGCTTGTTGAAGATTCACAAATAAAAATTTTATCAATTGATGGGAAATTGATTAATGAATTTCCATCGCCCGGTGGAAATATAGCAGTTTGGAATGGATTAGATAACCAAGGTAAATTGGTTTCAACAGGAATTTATTTAATAGTTGCTTATGACAAAACTGTTGATAAAATAACTACATCAAAAGTTGCAATTATTCGAAAATAGATGATTGATTTAATTGATTTAACAATCCAATTTACTGGCATCCCTCTGTTTGCAAATGCAAATCTTCGAATAAACAATGATGATAAGATTTCTCTTATCGGTGCTAATGGAACAGGTAAATCAACTTTGTTAAAAGTTATTCTGGGCAAAATTACTCCTGAAACTGGAAAGATAATAAAGCAAAAATCAATTAGTATTGGTTACCTACCTCAAGAAACTGTTCGATTAAAAGAGATAAAACTATTTGATGAGGTCAGGAATTCATTAAATAATATTATCGAATTAGAAACAAAAGAATCTTTTATAATTTCCGAATTAGGCAATCAAAATTTAAATGATGAATTAAGGAATAAATATCTACTCGAACTCGAATATCTTGAGACTCAAAAACAAAACTTGGATTATTACAAAATTGATTCGAATATACGCGAAACTTTATCGGGGTTGGGATTTTCAAGATTTGATTTATACAGAAACACAAATGAATTTTCGGGTGGTTGGATTATGCGAATTGAATTAGCAAAAATATTAGTTGCCAATCACAATCTACTACTTCTTGACGAACCGACAAATCATCTCGATTTTGATTCTTTACAATGGTTGAAAAACTTTTTGGTCAATTATAAAGGTGCAATTATAATTGTATCGCACGATAAATATTTCAACAATCAAATTACTAATAAAACCATTGAAATTGGAAATAAAATAATTTATTCCTATAATGGAAAAATAGATGATTATCTGAACTATAAAGAAAACTTAAAAGAACAATTACTGGCGGAATATAAAATTCAACAGGCACAAATAAAAGAAAAAGAAAAATATATTGAAAGATTCAGATATAAGGCAACAAAAGCCCGACAAGTTCAAAGTAGGATTAAGCAACTCGAAAAATTAGAAAGGATCGAACTTCTTGAAGAAGATACCTCAAAAATAAAAATACGTTTTCCTGAACCACCTAAAAGTAGCATAATTCCATTTGAAACAATAAACATAACAAAAAAATATGGTGATAATATTGTTTTTGAAGATTTAAACTTCAAAATCGAAAGAAATGACAAGGTTGTCATTTTAGGACCGAA
>JAFGID010000080.1 GCA_016929735.1 Ignavibacteriales bacterium
CTTAGCTTCATATTTAGCCGTTACTCCACGAACTACCGAACGAAATTGAGGTGTTAAAATAACATCAACATAGTTAGCCCCGACAGTTTTGTAAATTAAATTTGCTTTATCTTCATTTAATTTATAAAGCAAACTTATATCCAATTCAACACTCAATCCTTCTTTTGATGGTACATTCATTAGTTCAGTGAGTTCTTGCGTCTTGATTGAAAATTTGATTACACCGGCTAATGGATTAACAATATTCAATCCTGCTTTTTTGGTTGTTTCTTCTACATTACCCATAAAATCAACTACACCAACGTGCCCTGCTGGAATAATTGTAAAGCATTGAATTACACTCAATAATATACCGCCGAGAATTACAAGCACACCAATTAATTTCTGGTTCTTATCACCGGTTCTTTTAATCCGCTGATAAAATATGAAACCACCTATTGCGATTGCAATAGTTCCAAGGAAAATTACGTTGAAATTCATTTTTTCTCCTAATTTGTTTTAAATAAAAATTTAATTTTATGTATTAAAAACTCTTTTGATTTACTTATTCAAAATAAAAATCTCAATTTGATTTGAAATAATACAAAAAATATTTTTAAATCAAATGGATTTTCTTTATATTAAATTATATTTTTTATTAGAAATCGTTTATATTAAGAATTAATTTTTCGTATGAGAATTCCCGAAGCAAAAATAGAAGAAATTAGAAATTCAACAAATATCGTTGATATTATCTCGTCATATGTCCAGTTGAGAAAAAGGGGAAGAAACTATGTCGGGTTATGTCCTTTCCATCACGAAAAAACACCATCATTCACTGTTAGCGATGAAAAACAAATTTTTCATTGTTTTGGTTGTCATGTAGGAGGTAATGTTTTTAATTTTTTAATGAACTATAAAAATATTTCCTATATCGAAGCTGTGTTAGAAATTGCTGAACAAGCAGGAATCTCAGTTCAATATGAAAAGTCAGAAGATAAATCGACACAATCAGAACTTGAAATTTTGTATGATATTAATCTTATAGCTGCAAAATATTTTACAGATAATTTGTTAAATAATCCAAAAGGAGAATTTGCAAAAAGCTATTTAAGGCAAAGAAATATCAAACCGCAAACAAAAAGACTTTTTGGACTTGGTTATGCAATGCCAGTATGGAATGATTTTTATAATTATATAATCAAAAATAAAATTGATGTTGATAAAACAAAAGAATTGGGTTTAATCGAAAAACGTGACGATGGTTCTTATTATGACAAGTTTGCAGGTAGATTAATTTTTCCAATTTTCAGTACAAACGGAAGAGTAATTGGTTTCGGTGGAAGAATACTTGAAAAAGATGATAAGTATGCTAAATATTTAAATTCGCCGGAATCAAAAATATACCAGAAACGAAAATCCCTCTATGGCCTATATCATTCAAAAGATGAAATCCGAAGATTGAATAAAACAATACTTGTTGAAGGATATATGGATTTGATTTCATTATATCAAAATGGAATTAAAAATGTTGTTGCTTCTTCAGGTACATCTTTAACAGAAGAACAAGTTCAATTGCTCTCTCGTTTTACTCGAAATATTGCAGTGATTTTTGATGCAGACATTGCCGGATATAAAGCAACCGAGAGAAGTATAGAATTATTACTAAAGAATGATTTTGATATTCAAATCGTCGAACTACCCGATAACGAAGATCCGGATTCTTTTATAAATAATTATGGAGCTGAAGAATTTGATGAGCTAGTAAAACATTCAAAAAATTTTCTTGAATTTAATGTAAGTCAGATGGATAAGAAAGGAATTTTATCAAATCCTTCAAAACAAACTGAGGGTATCAGAGAAATAATTCGTTTATTAGCACTTGTCTCAGATGATTTAAAGAGAAATTTGTTTATAAAAGCAATCTCAAAGAAATTTAATTTAAGAGAAAAATTATTAGAAAATGAATTAGACTTAGCTCTAAACCGAATTAAACGCAATTATTCTGAAGTTAAAACATCACAAACTGTAGTAGGAAATAAAAGCAAAGAATATGGAAAACTTGATGAAATTCAGAATGAAGATCAAATTGAAAAAGAAATAATTAAACTACTTTTTGCTAATGAACAAGAAATTACAGATTTTATAATAGCTTCAATTAATGTTGAGGATTTACAAAATAAAAATTATAGAAAAATATTTCATACTGTTTGGGAAAATTTTCAGCTTGGTAATTATAGTACGGCTCAAATTATTGAAGCCATAAAAGATGATAATCTAAAAAATCTTGTATTATCTCTAAGCTTGAACGATGTTTCAATAAGCAAAAATTGGGAAGATGATTTATCCAAGGAAAAAATAAATAAAGATTTTTATAGATTTACTTACGAAACCGTTAAAAAGTTTAAATTGAAAATAATTAAAAGTAAAATAAAAATAAATAATCAAAAAATTGAGAATAGTGATTCTGAAGAGGAAATACAGGTGTTGTTTTTGGAAAACCAAAAACTCGAAAATCAAAAACTTGAAATAAGCAAGAAAAAATTTATAAACGATAAACTATCGGAAGCAAATTTTGATTAGCAATCCTTTTATCTACGAAATAAATACACGAGTCTGGCTTAAAAACTTCAACAATAAACGACACAATGCAAAGATATTGGATGTGCCTATCTATTATTGGAAATCATTGAAAAATTTAGGAATTGACTATATTTGGTTAATGGGTGTTTGGAAAACACGTAAAACTACTATTAAAAAATATTGTCTTACCGATGATCTTATCTCAGAATATAGAAAAGCACTACCAGATTTTACAAATGCTGACGTTGTTGGTTCACCTTATTCAATAGATAAATATGTTTTTAATCCGGAAATCGGTACAAAAGAAGATTTTGTAAAATTAAAGATTAAACTAAACAAAATAGGATTAGGGCTAATACTTGATTTTATCCCAAATCATTTTAGTGCTGATACTACTTTATTAAAAAGTAAACCAAGTATCTTTCTCCAAGCAAGTATTGACTTTATTAATCAAGATAAAGAAACATTCTTCGAATCACCATTTCAAAAAGAAATTATTTTTGCTCACGGTAAGGATCCATACTTTTCTGCTTGGACAGATACAATTCAGATTAATTACTTTAACGAAGAATCTTGTGGGTATATGTCTGAGCAATTAATTAAAATTTCTGAATATTGTGATGGTGTTCGCTGTGATATGGCAATGCTTGTATTAAACGATGTATTTGAAAAAACATGGTATGATATACTGTCTGCACAAAATTATAACAAACAAAAAGATGAATTTTGGGAAATTGCAATAAAAAGAGTAAAAAAGAAGAAGCCGAATTTCATTTTTGTAGGAGAGGTATATTGGGATTTAGAATGGAAGTTACAAAAACTTGGTTTTGATTATACATACGATAAAAAATTATATGATAGACTTATCGAAGCGAAACCTTATAAATTAAGAGAACATCTTTTGGCCGAGGACGATTATCAAAAAAAATCTCTTAGATTCATTGAAAATCATGATGAAAAAAGAGCGATACGTGTTTTCGGTGAGGAAAAATCAGAAGCAGCAGCTTTTCTAGTCTCTACGATTAATGGAGCCAAATTATTCTTCAATGGTCAGTTTGAAGGTCAAAAAATTAAACTACCAGTACAACTTTCGAGAGCACCATTTGAAAATACGAATAAGAATATAAAACAATTTTATAATACATTATTAAGTATAGTTAAGAAAAAAATATTTAAAGATGGGAAATGGAAGTTAATAGAAATATCTCCAATAAATCAAAGCGATGAATCTTACAAGAATATTCTAACATGGTCTTGGGTGTTTAAATCCAAAGTACTTTTAATAGCAATAAATTATTCTTTAGAAAAATCAAAATGTATAATAAAGGAACAATTTGATGATTTTGGAGAAGAGGTAATATTTAATGACATTTTAAATCATAAATCATATACATGGAAAAAAGTCGATTTAATAAAATTTGGATTATATATTGAATTAGAAAAATATCAAAGTCGTATATTTTTAATTAAAAAGGAGAAATAAAATGAGAAAATTATTAATCGCATTATTTACTTCAATTATTTTAATTATTGTTTATTCTTGTGGTGGTAGTTCGATGGGAGGGTATGATGATGTTCTCAAGGTGCTTAATTTGAAAGAAATTCCAAGTCAATTGGATTATCCCGATGACGATGCCATAATAATTAAAGAAACTCATAAAGTTGAAATGACAATTAAAGATAATTGGAAATTAGAAACAAAAGAACAAGTTTACATAGCTAAAAAAATATTTAGAAATCTTGAAAAATATTCGGAAGTTGAAATTGATTTATCTGAAAGCGAACATCTTGAAGGGATAGAAGCAAGAACAATCAAACCAGATGGTTCTTTCGTAAAAGTTGAAGACAAAGATTTTTATTGGTCTAAAGGAAAGACTGAGGGTTCTACATTTTATTTAGATGAAGAATCTGTTAAATTTACATTTCCTGCATTAGAGAAAAATTGCATAATTGAATATACTTATACTATAAGAAAAGATTTTCCGTTTATAATGGATGTATGGTATATTCAAGATTATGATCCAATTTTATATAATAAGTATGAACTTACTTTGCCTGTGATATTACTTGATCCTGTAAAAGGTGCTGGATGGAAATGGAGATATAGGGCTTATAATTATAAACTAAAAGAACCTGAACAAATTAAAAATGTTAATCCGGGTGAGATGAGCTCGACTGAAGCAGTTACATTTAATTGGGCAGTGCAAAATGTAAAGCCGTTAAGATATGAAAAAATGATGCCTCCGGTGATTGAACATCTTGGTTATGTTAAATTTGCACCATCAGAATGGGAGAATTGGACAAATGTAACTAAATGGTATTATAAGAATTATTTCCAACCTCAACTTAAAATAACACCTAAAATTAAACAAAAGGCAGAAGAACTAACAAGTAATTTATTAGATGAAAAAACTAAAATTGAGAAATTATTTCAATTTACCCAAAACTTGAGATATGTATCAATTGCCTTAGGAGATGGAACAATTAGACCACACGAGCCCGAAGAGGTACTTAAGAATGAGTATGGTGATTGCAAGGATAAATCCACCCTTTTGATTGCTTTATTAAGAAGTATAGATATAAAAGCAAAATCTGTACTTGTAAAAACAGCAAATAAAGGTAAAATCGATAAAGACTTCCCAAACTGGAATTTCAATCATATGATTGTTCAAGTCGAAACCGCTGATGGAAAAAAAATATGGTTAGATCCTACAGTTAAGTATTGTCCTGTAGGTGAAATACCTTGGACTTGTGAAGATGTTCAAGTAATAGTGCTAAATGATGACGGAAGTTCATCTTTAGCATCTACGCCAATGAGTTTTGCTGGCGATAATCAGAATAAGATAAATATTAAACTTAATATTATTTCCGAGGAAGAAGTAGTTTTTGATGTTAACATGATTGTTACCGGCGAGAATAATTTAGAATATAAAAATGCTCTTGAAGATATTTCAAATGATGGTTTTAAAAAATTTATCAAGTCTTTTATTTCAGATGATTTTCTTAATGCTGAGATTTTAGACTATTCAATTTCAAAATTAGAAGATGTAAATTCTAATTTAGAAATAAATTTTAAATTTAAAGTCAACAATGCATTTCAAAAACAAGGTGATTTATATTTTTTAAATATAAATCCATATAAAATATTAAGTTGGGATATGAGCTTCCTTAGTCAGGAAGAAAGGAACTTTGATATTAGATTTCCTTACCTATTTAAAATAGAAAAAAATATTGATGTAAATTATCCAACTGAGAAGTTTACTATAAGGAATATTCCCGAAGATGTGACGATTAATAATAAGCAGTTTGTGTATTTTAAAACAATTATAAATAAGGAAGGTCAGGTAAAGTTTAACGAATTATTTACTCTTACATCAAGAAATATCAAACCAACAGATTACAAAAATTTTGTAAATTCCTTCGAAAAAATAAAGACAAAGCAGCAAGAGAAAATAATATTTATCAAAATATAAATTTTTGAAGCCCGAAGTAATCGGGCTTTTTTATCGTTACAAAGTTATATAAAATTGATAATTCAAAGGTTATTTTCATATTTCTTTTAATAAAAAACACAATAATTTAATTAATTTTCAGATTATTAAGTAAAGTAAAAATATTTTAATATTTTTTTGCATTTTAAATAAAAGTTATGTATTTTTATTGCTCTATTTATTGAGTTTTTGTAAAAATTGGGCGGACGCCGGAGTTGGAGAGCCGGGGCGGACTGTAAATCCGTTGGCGAATGCCTTTGGGGGTTCGAATCCCTCGCCGCCCACAA
>JAFGID010000081.1 GCA_016929735.1 Ignavibacteriales bacterium
AAACTTATAACGGAACGTGGCGCAGCCCGGCTAGCGCACTTGAATGGGGTTCAAGGGGTCGCGGGTTCAAATCCCGCCGTTCCGACTTAAAAAGCCACTTACAAAAGTGGCTTTATTATTCCTAATATTTTTCAAACTCTAAAAAATTTTTAATACTTTTGTAACCAACTTTTTACATTTTTTTTAATCAATCAAGAAATTATTTTTGAATATGGAAAAGCAATACGATAAGCCGAAATGTAAGTGTGGCGTATTCGGAGTTTTTAATAATGATCAAGCTGCGGTTCATACATATTACGGATTGCATGCACTTCAACATAGAGGACAGGAAGCAGCAGGTATTGTTGCTTCAACTAAAGATGAAAAAGGAAGAACACATTTTAATATAGTTAAAGATTTCGGACTAGTAACCGAAGTTTTTAGTGACGAGAAAATATTTAAGAATAAACTCCCGGGCAATTCGGCAATAGGGCATAATAGATATTCCACAACAGGTTCATCTAAAACGCATAAGAACATTCAGCCGTTTCTGGTAAAATATCGTATGGGTAATCTCGCAATTGCACATAATGGAAATCTTACAAATGTACGGAAATTGCGAAAGGAACTTATTGATGATGGCGCAATTCTACAAACGACATCGGATACTGAAATAATTTTACATCTAATTGCAAGAAGTAAATTAGATGACCAAGTGGCACAGGTTATTGAGGCATTATCAATGATTGAAGGTGCTTTTTGTATTGTTATTCTTACTGATGATAAACTGATTGCAGCAAGAGATTGCTACGGATTTCGTCCTTTATGTGTAGGTAAATTGAATGGCTCGTACATTATCTCATCGGAATCATGTGCATTAGATATAAATACTGCGGAATTTATACGCGATGTCGAGCCGGGTGAAGTTGTTGTGATTGATAGAGATGTCGTAGAAACAGGAATAATCAAATCCTATAAACTGACGACGATAAATTTCCCAACAAAAAAATGTGTCTTTGAATATATTTATTTTTCAAGACCTGATAGTAAAATTTTCGGTTCAAATGTTGACAAGATGAGAAGGAAACTCGGAAAAAATTTAGCACTGAATCATCCAGTCGTTGATAAAGATGGAGAGAAGGTAATAGTAATTAGTGTACCTGACAGTTCTAACACTGCTGCTATCGGTTATCAGAATCAACTTGAAAAACAAGGGATACTTTCTAAACTTGAAATAGGATTAATACGAAGCCATTACATAGGAAGAACATTTATTATTCCAGGCCAACGACTCAGAGAAATCGGAGTCCGAGTAAAATTTAATACAGTAAAAGGTGTTCTCGAAAACAAAACAATTGTATTGATTGATGATTCAATAGTAAGGGGAACTACATCGAGGCAGTTGGTTAATTTAATTAAAGAAGCAAATCCAAAAGAGATTCATCTCCGAATTTCATCGCCACCAATTTTATATCCATGCTTTTTTGGAATGGATTTCCCATCAACTGAAGAATTGATTGCAAATCGTTTTAATAAAAATATAAAAGAAATTGAAAAATATCTCGGCGTTGATAGTCTTGAATATCTAACACTTAATGAACTTCTTGAAGCTATGGTTGACCATCCAAAGGAAAGTTTTTGTACTGCATGCTTCTCAGGCGTGTATCCATATAAAATCGAAACTGACCTCATAAAAGAGGAATATGATGATTAAGTTTTTTATTCATACCCTTTTTTTCTTTTTATTTATTGGATGCTATGCTCAATCGTATTTTTTTGTAAAGTATAAAGATGATATCCCACAACATTTAATAAATAATAAAATTGCAAATAGGCAGATTATACAATCGGATAAAATATTTTCAGATAGAGTTCTTGGTATCAGACCACTTTCGCAAAATTTGGTTAAAGAAAATATAAGGATGTCTAAGATTTATAAAATTTTCGTTGAGGATTCCTACGCCGAAACATTCTTAGAGAGTGTAAGAAATGATCCGATGATTGAGTACATTCAGAGACCTGTTATTTATAAACTCGATATTTTACCGAATGATAGTTTGCTTGATAACCAGTGGGGATTATTCAGAGTAAACGCACCTCAAGCTTGGGATATAACAAAAGGTGATTCGAATATTATTATTGTAATTATTGATACGGGAATTGATTATGAACATCCTGATTTGAAAAATAATCTTTATATAAATAAACTTGAAGACCTCAATAACAATGGAATTCTTGATGCATTCGATTTGAATGGTGTTGACGATGATGGTAATGGTTTTATTGACGATGTATGCGGCTGGGATTTTACAGACAGACACGGCTTTCCTTTTGACTCAGTCAGCGGTGATTATTTAGATTGGGATAATAATCCTTATGATGACCATGGACATGGTACTTACGTTGCTGGAATAGTAGGAGCCGAATTTAATAACAGAATTGGAATATCAGGTTTAGCCCCACATTGTAAAATTATGAATTTACGTGCATTCGATCCGGAGGGGAGTGGGGAAGAGGACGATGTTGCTTCTGCAATTCTTTATGCAGTTGAAGTCGGAGCAAAAGTTATAAATATGAGTTTCGGTGATAATTCTTTTTCTTTTGTAATGAAAGATATCATTGAATATGCTCATTCTAAAGGTGTTACATTGATTGCAAGTGCAGGTAATTCAAATTCTAATCAGCCACATTATCCATCGGGTTATAATCAGGTAATCTCTGTCGGTTCATCAAGTGAATATGATTCAAGAGCAAGTTTTTCTAATTATGGTTCTACTCTTGATTTACTGGCACCTGGTACTAATATTTTAAGTACACAAAAAGGTAATCGTTACACTACAGGCCAAGGTACATCCGCATCAGCACCTTTTGTTTCTGCCACTGCAGGTCTATTGCTTTCAATTGTCCCAACTTTAACAAATGAAGAAATAAAACAAATTATTAAAACAAATGCAGATGATATTGGAATTCCTGGCTGGGATGAAAATTCAGGAAGCGGTATACTAAATGTTTATAAAGCGATCACATCAATAGTCCCGTCAATAATTAAATTTGATTTTCCTTTTCAGGATTATGCAACAAACTCTGACTCGGTAGAAATTTATGCAACTTGCCTGTCAGGTAATTTCGAAAAATATGAACTTCTTTTTGGCGTTGGAATTAATCCAACAAGATGGTATTCGATTATTAATGGAAATTCACAATTTTTCAATAAGAAAATATCTACTCTGAATACAAGCGTATTTGTTGATACGTCCTATTGCCTCAGAATGATTGTTTACTTAAAAAACGGAACAATTACAGAAGAAAGAATCAATTTTCATTTTGATAAGACACCTCCTACAGGTGAATTGATTACTTTATCCAATTCTCTCTATGGTTCACAGAATACAATTTTAGCTTCCTTATATTCTAATGAAAATTGTGTAGTAAGAATGTACTACAGACCTTCAGGAACAATTAATTTTTTAAATATTAGTTTAGACGGATTTTCTACAAATAATTACTTTGTCAAAAAATTACATTATGGATTCATACCGAAAGATTTAATAATACCCGACACTGAATATGAAATTTATTTTGAATTTAAAAATTTAGCAGGTTTAACCACAACATTAAAAGATGGAAACGGATATTTTATCGTAAAAGTCAATGATTATATCAAAACTGTTTCAAGTTATAAAAAGGATTATGATTTACCTCCAGGTGTAATTTATCAAGATGTAGTTAATATTAATGGCGATACTCATTCCGATATTTTGGTGAGTCATCATGGAAATGATTCAACATTTATTTATGAACTCGAAGAGAATAAACTTAAAAAAAATTATTCACTCAGTTACTTGCTTCCGAAATTTGTTGGTGATTTTAATAACAATAATAAAATTGATTTAATAGTCTTACGTTGGCCTGAAATAATAATCTTAGAACAAGAGCAACAGCATTCATTGAATTTTATTCAAAAATATAATAACAATTCAGGTGAAATCCGTCCGATTTATGTTGATGATATTGATGATGATGGTTTTTTTGAACTCATCTCAATTAGAGCCGAAAGTGATACGGTTGACATCTGGCAAATAAGCAACGATTTATCTCTCAGTAAAGAAAAATCATTGAAAAATTTTTCTCCCAAAAATAATATTGTTGATAGGCCAAATATGTTTTTGAGTTTGGATGCAACTGTAACTGACATCAATTCGGATGGTAAAAAAGAAATCTGGCTTTGTGATAACGACGGAGATATAATTTCATTCAACATTGATGCTACCAATTCCTATTCAAACAATAAATATATATCAACTCTGTTCGCTGGAAGTTCAGCTAAAATTGCTGAAGGTGATTTTGATGGTGATAGTAAGAAGGAAATTGCAGTATTATTATCATCTATCGTAGATATTGATATTGCACCCTTTAATCTTCTTCTTATATTTAATGTAACAAATGATACCTTGAAAGTTTTATATGATAACACGATCATTGACCCTTCATCTGAATTTACTTCTGTAATACAAAGTGCTGGTAAAGATTTGAAGTTCATCAATCTCGATAACTATTCAAACGAAGAATTAATAGTTTTCAGTTTTCCTTATGCTTATATTTTTAATGGTCAAGAAATTATTTATTATAAGGAGAATGTAAATTCAAATATAATTTTTCATGGTGATATAGATAATAATGGGGAAATTGAGATTGCTTTTCCAACTTCTTCAGGGATAGAATTTATCGAATTTAACCCATCAAATCAAGCAATGCCACCATATAATTTTTCAGGATACAGTGTCGAAGATAAGAAAGTATATTTATCTTGGCTTACAGAAGGACAATTTACTTATATTTACAAAGGAGTATCCGAAACAGAAATAGTTATATACGATTCAACAAATGAGAATTTTTACTTTGATACAGATGTAATTTTAAATAAGAATTATTATTACAAATTAAAGACTTATGACAACACAAAAATAATTGAAAAATCAAATTTAACAAGTACTTTGCTCGTCTATTCACATAAACCGGCAGAGATAACAAATATAGAAATTGTTGGGCGAAAAAATTTGCAATTGAAATTTTCAGATAAGATTAACAATAAGATAGAAAATTTAGAATGTTTTAATGTCATCAATTTCGGTTATCCTTCTACTGCATGTGCATATTCAGAGTTTTCTTACATGATTACTTTTGATGAGCAATTACCTTTTGGTGAGAATAGAATAGCTATAAATAACTTAAGGGATTATTATAATTCGCCAATAAAATCAGATACTTTACATTTTATAGTTAATTCTGATTCTACTATTAATGAATTATATATTACTTCATTTGAGATACTTGATAGATTTAATTTACAAATAAATTTTAATTGTAATATAAATAGAAAAACGTCAAGCAATTTGTTAAATTACAAATTTGATCCGTATAACGAGGTTCTTTCTGTCTTTTTTGACGATAACAATCTTAATTCCATTAAATTGAAATTACTCAATGCAGTTGGTTCTATCGGAAGAGAATATAAATTGCAGATTGTAAATCTGACAGCCGCTGATACAACAAAACAAATAAAAATTAAAGATGGGGCAGGTAGTATAATACTTATTTCAACAAACGCCTCTAATCTTTCAGATATTTATGTATATCCGAATCCTGTAAAATGTCTCAGTGACAAATCAATGATTACATTTGCTAATTTAACAAAAAACGCAGAAATTGTTATCTTCGATTTAAATGGTATGAAAATAAAAACATTGTATGAATCAGATGGGGATGGCGGTTTAACTTGGGACCTTCGAAATGAGGATGGGATTGAGTTAGGAAGTGGAATATATATTTATTATGTATCAGCAATAGATAAAAACAATAATAAATTTGATGAAAAAATAGGAAAATTCGTTATAATAAAATGATTGTAAAATTAAATAAAATCAATACGATTTCTAATTATATTAGTTTCTCAAGAATATTGTTGGGGATTATTATATTTTTTCTTCTCGATAAAATTCAAGAGGATTATTCCTATCGTATTATACTTTTTGCACTTATGTGGTTAGGGTTTTTCTCTGATTTATTAGATGGTTACCTAGCAAGAAAATTAAATCAGGTTTCGGAACTGGGAAAGATTATTGATCCATTAGCAGATAAAATTTGTATTGCTATTATTGTAATTAAATTATATTTAATTGGTGAGATTAATGCTTTCTATTTTTGGACGATTGTGCTCCGGGATGTTATGATTTTCTTCGGTGGCATTCTATTAACTCGAAAAATTAAAGTTGTCTTACCATCTAATTATTTGGGTAAAATTACCGTTTTATTTATCGGTCTGTTTCTCGGTGCTGTTGTTATGAATTTAAATGAAATCGATTGGTTGTATAATTCATTATATTATATTAGTTTAATATTATCCTTTTTATCAGTAGTTGGATATGGTTTACGAGCCATAGAAACATTAAATTGGAATAAGAATCGAGATGTTCAAGAATACATTTGAAAAATTAAAATCAGGACTTTCAAAGACACGTAATAGGATTTTCAACAAAATTGTTGAAACTATTAGCGGTAAAGCACAAATTGATGAACATACCTTAGAAGAGATTGAGGAGTTACTCTTGAGTAGTGACATCGGTTATGATGCTACAATACAAATTATTGAAAGAGTAAGAAAAGAGTTAACATCTGAGAAGGAGAGAAGTGGAGAAGTAATTACTAAAGTATTAAAGCAGGAATTGCTAAAAATACTCGAAAATAATGATATTAAATTATTAGATAAATCTGAGATAAATAGATATAAGCCATTTGTAATATTGATAGTAGGTGTAAATGGTTCAGGTAAAACTACAACAATTGGAAAATTAGCTTACATATTCAAAAATCAGGGATTGAACGTAATAATTGGTTCGGCAGATACATTCAGAGCAGCAGCAAATGATCAATTGGAGGTATGGGTTAAAAGAGCAAATGTTGATATGGTTCATAAAACTCACGGGAGTGATCCATCGGCTGTTGTATATGAAACTTGTGAATTAGCTTTAAAAAAGCAAGCTGATGTTGTTTTAATAGATACAGCCGGAAGGTTGCATACAAAGACTAACTTAATGGATGAATTAAGGAAGATTAAAAGTGTAACAAAAAAAGTAATTGAACATGCTCCAAATGAAATATTGCTCGTCCTTGATGGAAACACAGGACAAAATGGTATTGTACAAACACGAGAATTTCAAAAATATAGTGATTTAACAGGTCTAATTATAACTAAATTAGATGGAACCGCTAAAGGTGGCATTATCTTTCAAATAGCAAATGAGTTACAAATTCCTGTTAAATTTATTGGTGTTGGCGAAGGTATTGATGACTTGCAGCCATTTATTGCTCAAGATTATGTAGAAGCTCTTATATTAAAATAAAGTATTATGTAAACTAATTATTATTATAAATAAAAATTATTATGTTAGATATTTTTTTCAAGCGACGTAAAATTAGAAGTTTTGATTATCAACCTCGATATTATAAACCCGAGGAAGACAAAGACGAAAAAGAAACAGAACGTAGAAAAAGAAAACTTGGATTACGAACAGCCCGAAGAAGAAAAAAAATATCTTGGGTTACTTGGGGATTTTATTTTATTTTATTACTTGGTTTAATATACATATACTTAAAACTAAGTAACACTATATAAAGAGGATATGGTTATTATTTTGTAGATGCTGATAAGACGGAATAAAAGTACTAAACAATAAATCAAAAAAGGGAATTTGCAAGTTTACATAATATACATTATACGACATTTATCGTTATTCTAAATAAATGCCCAATTTTAATTATTCCTTTACTTCATCAAATTCATAAGATAAACAACATTTCAATTTCCCGCATGGTCCACTGAGTTTTGTTATGTTCGATGAAATATTTTGATCACTTGCGAGTTTTACTGTTATTTTTTTAAAATTGCTAAGGTAAGACGAACAGCAATATTCACGACCACAAGTACCTACGCCCCCAATACGCTTTGCTTCATCTCTTACGCCTATTTGCCTTAACTCAATCCTTGTCCGAAATTCAAGAGCTAAATCACGTGCTAATTCACGAAAATCTACGCGGCCATCTGCTGTATAAAAGAAAAACAACTTCTTTTTGTCAAATTGATAATGAACGTTAATAAGTTTCATATCAAGTTCATATTTATTCATTTTTTCAAAAAATATTTTTTTTGCTTTCTTCTCATCTTCGATTGTTTGATTATACCTTCCCATATCCTCAGTAGTAACTTTTCGTTTTGCGATTGGTAGTTTCTCATTACACATCCCTAATCGTTGTCGTTTGATCTTAACTAATTCACCCACATCTTTTACTCGAGCAATTTCCTGAAAATCAATAAAGTTAATAATCACATAATCATTAATCTCAATTTCTTCTTCAACATCTGGTGATATTTCACAAAAGTCGTAGCCCAGTAACCCCTGACATTGTATTTCTAAAATTTTTCTGTTATCCATTGGTGTGTTTAGGATGTAATCTGCACCACAAATCAAACAACCACTTACAGATTTTTCAAATTTTATTAATTCAGATAATTTTCTTTTAAAATGATGATGAAATTTTTCTTCTGAAGTTTTTATCAATTCTAATTGCATATTTTACTCTTTTAGTGATATTGAAGCTAATTCAAAAATAATATTTAGAATAAGTATATTTAAGTTAACATTTGTGTCTAACATATTCAAATACTTTTGCAAATTTAATGACACTTGGTTCAATGATGCATCGGGGTAGCGTTCGTTAAATGTGCGAATTTGATTTTCATACTGTTTGAAAAAAAACGCCTCCTTATTGTATCTTAATTTAATAGCATCGTTTAACCACATTATTATGAACTGCAAAATATATCTAATTATGTTTTCATCATATTCCTTTTTATTAGTTAATTCTTGTAAAACCTGAAAATATCTCCTTCCTATCGAATATCTAATAATAAAAATTGATTTTTCAATAAGTGAATATATATCTCTTTCCATCAAATCAATAGCAACACTCACTGAACCATTTGAAAAGACAGAGAGGTCACTTGCAAGTTGTTCTTCGACATTGAAATTGTTAATTAATATATTTTTTACATTTTCATTTGATAAATTATTAAATTGGATAAGCCAACATCTGGATATAATTGTTGGTAATAATTTATTAATATTCGATGTGAGTAAAATAATAATTACATTGTGTGGAGGTTCCTCAAGATTTTTTAGTAGTGCATTTTGTGCTTGGATATTCATTAATTCTGCATTCGAAATCAGAATCACCCTGTATTTAATATCATCAAAATTTATCGAAAGTGCCTTATTTATTTCTCGTATAGAATCTATCCTGATATTATTAGCATCTGTAATATTTAATTGATAAAAAGGATTTTTTATTTTCTTGTCAATTTCTTCCGATATTTCATCTAACATTTTATCATTGTAATTTTGTTTATTGTCTTGAGTATCATCTTCATAAGATTTTTTCCCAGTGGGCAATGGAATGATATACTTCACGTAAGGTTCCAGCAGCTGGTCAATTTTATGAAATATTTTTTCTCTTTTCTCTTCTTTAGTATTTGAATTTAAAAGCTTGGTAAATTTGAGAGCGATATTATGTTTTCCTACCCCTTCTGGTCCTACGAAAAGAAATGCGTGAGGAATTTTTCCGCTTTTATAAATATTATTTAAAATTGAAACTACTTTATTTTGAGAAAATGAATTTTTCCAGATGTCATCAATTAATTGATTGTCATTGTTCAAGTTCATCCTCGTTAATTAAATCCTGAAGATCCGGCGGATAATACTCTAACCAGATTTCTTCGATTGATTCATACAATTCCTCAGAATCTTCAAGTTCATTCAGATTTTGAATTAATTCTAATGGTGCACCAATTCGGTCAGCATAGTCAATTAGTTCTTCTTTTGTCGCTGGCCATGGTGCATCATTTAAATAGGATGCTAATTCCAATGTCCAAATCATTATTATACCTTTATATTATTTTTTATTATTTTCATCATAAAATAGTTCGACACTATCAAAAATAAAATTCTTGGGGTTTAATGGTACATTATTATGTCGGACTTCATAATGCAAATGAGGGCCTGTTGATATACCACTATTTCCTGACTTAGCAATTACCTGTCCTCTAATCACCTTCTGCCCTTTCGATACGAATGATTTTTCAAGATGAGAATATACTGTAGAAAACCCATACCCGTGATTTACTATGATAGTTAGTCCAAAACCACCATTTCTTCCACTAAAATCGATAATACCCCCTCCTGTTGCAATTACTTCCGTTCCAATCGGAGCAATAATATCTATACCAGCATGCAATTGATTTATTTTAAGAATGGGATGGATTCTCATTCCAAATTTTGTGCTGTACATTCCTTCACAAGGTTTGACTGCTGGTATATTTGCATGATATTTTTTGTCTGATAAAAATTTCTTTTTTAATTCGGTATAAAGAGCTTTTTCAACTTCTAATTTTATTTGTATGCTGCTTACTAACTTAAACAGTTTATCAACTACATTGCTAAAAGCTGAAATATCGTTAGAATAATCCACTTTAAAATCTTCTCCACCAGTACCAAATTCATAATCTTTAATTTTTATTGGTTGAAGATTCAATGATTTTCTTAAATCATTGTTCACAATTATTAGAGTATCCAACACACTTGCGAAAGAATTATATTTTTCCAGCAATTCATTATATTTATTTTCGAGAAGTGATTTTTCTCGGGATAAATTCTCATATTCTTTTGATGAATCAAATATATGAATAAAAAAATAATAACCCTGAAAGATAATTATTGAAATTATTATTGAGAATGTGATGATTTGAAATTTGGATAATTTAGTTTTTGGGTATTTGAGCATAACATAATATTTTATTTTTCGGTTGCGAAAATAAGTAACCAATAAAATAATGTCAAGCAAATTACAATTATAATTTTCTTTGTAATTTATTGAATAATAATTATTTATAAAAACTATGTTTTAATTGGTTTTAAATGAGAATGAAAAAAAGCTGTCAAAAAAGACAGCTTTTTTTACTATTATTTAATTTGAATGTTTTTAGGTTTGGCTCTTTCATGTTTTGGAAGATGAATTTTTAATTGCCCACTTTCCAGAGAAGCATCAATTTTTTCAACATCGACTAAATCAGAAATTTTTAATCTTCTATAGTAGTTGCCAATTTCTGATTCATTTAGGACATAATTTCTTCTTCTTATTTCATCAAGGTTGACTTTACCCATCACAATTAGATCATTCTCTTCAACTTTCAGTTTAACATTTTCTTTACTGATTCCAGGCATATTTAGTATTACCTGAAAATCGTCTGTTGTCTCAAATATGTCAATAATTGGAGCTATCCAAGGTTCGTTTTCAAGAGCTTCCTGCCAAACATCTTTTTCTTCTACTGCAACATTATTTTTTTCTGACATTTTTTTATCTCCTATATTTATTTTTTATCATCGTCAATTACTTCATAAGAGGCATCTTCAACTTTGCCATCGTTTTTTTCATTTTTTTCTTGCTCATTTTCTTGTGTATTATATTTCTGTTCGTTTCCAGTGCCTTCGGGACCACCTGTCTGTTGATATAATCGCTGGGCAATTTCATTCCACGCTTTAGTCAAACTATCAGTTGCGTTTTTGATTGTTTCTGTATTGTTAGTTGTTATAGCATCTTCAACTTTTTTAATTTCACTCTCTAAAATGTTTTTATCGCTTTCAGTAATTTTATCTTTCATTTCTTCGATTTGTTTCTTTGTATTGAAGACTAAACTATCAGCATAATTCTTGGTTTCTACGGCTTCCTTTTTCATCTTATCTTCTGCCGCGTGCTCAGTTGCCTCGCGTTTCATTTTTTCAATCTCATCTTTATTCAAACCGCTTGAAGATGTGATTCTAATACTTTGTTGTTTGTTGGTTGCTTTATCCTTAGCAGACACATTTAATATACCATTTGCATCAATATCAAAAGTAACTTCAATTTGAGGTACTCCTCTTGGTGCCGGTGGTATTCCATCAAGATGAAATCTTCCTAGCGTTTTGTTATCTGCTGCCATTGGTCTTTCACCTTGTAAAACATTTATTTCCACAGATGGTTGATTATCTGCAGCAGTAGTAAAGACCTCGCTTTTGCTTGTAGGAATCGTAGTGTTTGCTTCAATCAATTTGGTCATAACACCACCAAGAGTTTCAATACCAAGTGATAATGGAGTTACATCAAGAAGTAAAACATCTTTAACATCACCTGACAAAACTCCTCCTTGAATAGCAGCACCTACTGCAACAACTTCATCGGGATTAACTCCTTTATGGGGCTCTTTATTAAATAATTTTTTAACTAATTCCTGAACCATTGGAATACGAGTTGAACCACCGACGAGAATTACTTCATTTATTTGTTCACGTGTTACTCCAGCATCTTTAATTGCTTGCTCGCAAGGAAGTACGGTTCTTTTTACTAATGAATCAATTAATTGTTCAAATTTAGCACGTGTCAGACTGATATTTAGGTGTTTAGCACCATCTTGAGTTGCTGTAATGAAAGGTAAATTAATATCAGTTTGCATCGAAGATGAGAGTTCAATCTTTCCCTTCTCAGCAGCTTCTTTCAATCTCTGTAACGCCATAGGATCTTTTCGTAAATCAATTCCTTCAAGTTTTAAGAATTCATCTGCTAGATAATTTATTAGGATTTGATCAATGTCATCTCCACCAAGATGAGTATCACCGTTTGTTGATTTAACTTCAAACACACCATCCCCAAGTTGCAGAATTGAGATATCAAAGGTACCACCACCAAAATCAAAAACAGCAATCAACTGTTCTTTACTTTTTTTATCCAATCCATAAGCTAGTGCAGCTGCAGTTGGCTCATTTATTATTCTTTTTACTATTAGTCCAGCAATTTCACCTGCATCTTTTGTTGCCTGTCTTTGCGAATCATTAAAATATGCTGGAACAGTAATTACTGCTTCTGTTACTTCATGACCAAGATAATCTTCTGCTGTTTTTTTCATTTTCTGAAGAATCATAGCACTGATTTCAGGTGGCGAGTATAATCTATCTTCAATTTTAACTCTTGCAGTATTATTAGAACCTTCTACAACCTGATATGGTACTTCTGAGATTTCTTGTTGTATTTCATTAATTTTTCTACCCATAAAACGTTTAATTGAGAAAACAGTATTCTTCGGATTTGTAACTGCCTGACGTTTTGCTGGTTGACCGACTAATCTTTCGTTATTTTTTGTGAATGCAACAACTGATGGAGTAGTTCTCCCCCCTTCTGAATTTGGTATTACAACCGGTTCGTTACCTTCCATAACAGCGACGCAGCTATTTGTAGTTCCTAAGTCAATTCCTATAATTTTTCCCATTATTTTCTCCGTAAAAATATAGGTGGTGAGGTTTTCCCACCACCAATTTTAAAAACTTAGTTATTTAATTTTGATTTCTTTTGTTGCGATTGGTTCAGGTTCTTTCTTGGTTAATTCAATTTTAAGAATACCATTTTCAAAAGAAGCATCTACCTTATCGTTATCCACTTCAGTTGGTAGAGTAAAACATCTTTTAAAAGAACCGAAAACTCTTTCGTTTCTGATGTAGTTCTTTTTATTATCTTCAGATACATTTTTCTTTTCACCCTCTATCGTGATGATATTCTCCTGAAGTGTTATCTTAAGGTCATCTTTCTTGATACCTGAAATTTCAGATTCGATAATTATCTTATCTTCTGTTTCAGAAATATCAATTCGAGGCGAAAATTTTTCAGCAAAGTTAGAACTAAAAAAAGGAAAGTTTTCGAACATTCTGCCGAATCTTTCGTGAAGAGACTCCATCTCTCTGATCGGTTCAAATTTCATTAAAGTCATTTTTTTATCCTCCAAGTTATTTATAAATTTGTACCTTTTTAAACAAATTACGTGCCAAAGTCAAAAATGCTATAATCTATTATTTTAGAATGAGTTACAAGGATTTTTATGTTCTTGAATTGTTTGACAAAAATGCAATAAATATGCCAATATGTCAGAATATTTTGAAATGTGGCAAAATAGTTTATAAAATGTCAATTTGAAATTTTAAATTTATATTTCTCAATAATTAAAAATTTAAAAATTTATAAGATGGATCGTAATGAAATTTGTAGTAAGTTCTATCAGTAAAAAATTGCTTTCTCCTAAATATAGCTATAGCATGGTTTTAAATTTTTATATTAAAAGATTCTATAAAGCTACTTTGTTAAATTTATTTACATCGTTAAAAAGATCAAAGAGTTTTTTTTATGATCTAACTATGAATTTACCACTGCTCAAAATTTTAGTTAATGTAAGTATAATTCGACAAAACTACTTGAGAGTAGTGAAAAAAAATAAACTACAAAAAATAATTTACTATATTACAAAAAACTTTTTGATAGGAATTAATTTACTCAGTTCTTTTGCTAAATAATATTTTATATTTGTAATAAAAAAACGAGGAAATATGTTAATTAATTTTGAAGAATTTGATATCAGAATGGAAACAAATTATATCGGAAAACATTTTTACTATCTTGATGAAATTGATTCGACAAATTCAGTTTTATTAAATGATGAGCACTACGATAACGGTACAGTTCTTTTCGCAGAACATCAGACTGCCGGGCGAGGTAGAATGAATAGAAGATGGGTTAGCGATCATGGAAAAAATTTAACATTCTCAATTTTGCTGACGAATAATATTGATATTATTAATGTAAATTTTTTCAATCTATGTGCGGGTTTATCTATAGTCAGTGCAATAGAAAATTTATTTCAGTTACAGGCAAAACTGAAATGGCCTAATGATGTCTTGATCTCAAATAGAAAAGTTGCGGGGCTACTTTTAGAATCCGTATCGACTGGAAACATCATTAAAAAGGTTGTAATTGGTTTTGGGATAAATGTTAATCAGACACAATTTCCATCCATGGAAAATTTACATCCTACTTCCCTCAGGCATGAACTGAAAAAAGAAATCAGTCGAGAAAAAATATTAAGTGAAATCTTAAACCAATACGAGGAATTATTAGAAACAGCTATAAAAGAGCCAAATAAAATCATATCACATTGGAAAGAGAAATGTTTGTATCTTGGAGAACAAATAAAAATTACAATAAAAGATGAACAGATAAGTGGTAAATTCAAAGATATTGATGATGAAGGGTTTTTATTATTAGAAGTAGGTGATAAAACTGAAAAAATATATTCAGGAGAAATTGGAGTAAGTAAATAG
>JAFGID010000082.1 GCA_016929735.1 Ignavibacteriales bacterium
AACTATTCCTCTTTATTCTCTTCTGTTTTCCCTTTTTTACCTTTTTGAATTGAGATTTTCGAACCATCTTCCAATTCTTTAGAAATTGAACGATATGGTCCTGTAATTACTTCCTCAGTTCCATCTAATCCACTGATTACTTCAATAAAATTATCATCGCTTATACCAGTAACGACAGGTACTGCCGTAGCGATACCATTTTGATTAATGAATACAATCTCAATCGGTTTATTGCTTTTCTTTTTATCGTTTTCTTGAATAACATTATTCGACGAATCTTTTTTCTCATCTAATTTTAATTGGTCGGGCATACGTGCGGTAACACTTTGAAGCGGAACAGATACAACATTATTTTTTGTTTCGGTCATTATATCAGCATCACAAGACATTCCCGGTCGAACTCTTTCGTCGGCGTTAAGTAAAAGTATTTTTACTTCAAAGTTTATAACTTGATCTTGGGTTCCGTATCCGGATGCGATTGCACTATTTCCAATTTCTGTAACCTTGCCCAGAAATTCTCTATCACCAAAAGCATCTACCTTAATTTTAGTAGTATCACCAATTGAAATCAAGACAACGTCATTCTCATCAACTTCTACAGTTGCTTCCATCTCATTGAGGTTGGCAACGGTCATTAATTCTGTACCGACACTGAAATTACTTCCAAGCACCCTTTCATTTGGTTCAACTTTGAGTGAAGTAATTACTCCATCCATCGGAGAACGAATTGTTGTCTTAGCCAGTTGTTCTCTCATTTCACGCAAAGATTCCTCGGCTTGTAAAACTGCAGATTGCTGTGCTTCATACTGACCTTCGGCAGAAAGAAAATTCGCCTTTGCATTTTCATACTCAGCGTCGCTTGCTAATCCTTTTTCGAACAAACCTTTCATGCGTTCATATTCATTTCTTATTTGGTCGAGTGATGCTAATCTAATTTTTAAGTTTGCCTTTGCATATTCTAAGTTTGCTGCTGCTTTGTTAACCTGTGCACGATAAGTTTCGGACTTAATTTGTAATAATAATTGTCCTTTTTTTACTCTATCCCCTTCTTTAATTGGAAGACTAACAATTTCACCACTTACCTCGGGTCGAAGGACAACTTGATTCACAGGTTTTATTTTACCTGTTGCTGTTACAAGTTGGGTAATGTTTCTCTTCTCAACTTTTTCGGTCTGAACAGATATGATAGTTTCTTCGCTACTAGTCATAATAAGAAGTAGCAAAATTATAAATATAGACCCAATTACAGACCATAGAATAATTTTTTTCTTTTTCGATTTTTTTGTTTTTTGAGATGGCATTTATAAACTCCTAAAAATTATTATTCGTATTTACTTATATCTAATTTACCCAGATAATAAGCTATTGCTTCTTTAAAAAAATAATATTCAAACTGAGCACTTAATTTATTGCTAATTGCTTCGGTATAATCTTTATCAGCTTGTAGAAGATTAAGGATTGTTCCAGAACCGAGATTATATCTTTCATAATTTATTCTTCTATTTTCTTCAGCAGATATTACATTCTTATTACTTACATCAAATCTTTTCTTTGCAGTGATGTAATCTAAATATCCTTTTTTAAGTTCAATTTTGATTTGTCGCTCAAGAATATTTAGATCCTCTTGTGAATTTTTCAATTGTATTTCTGCAACTTGCATAGAATATTCAGTTGACCAGTTTGAGAAAATTGGAAAACTCAAAGTCAGACCTAATGACAACACTCTTCTATTAAATAGAGAACTTAGTTGGGTTGCACTTGTTGAGTAGTAATAGTTACCGGTCAAAGTCGGAAACAAACCGCTCTTAGACATAGAAAAACTTTTGTCTCTACTTTCAACATTAAGGATTTGACTTTTATAATCAGGACGATTTAGTAATGCTTCGTTAATTAGTTCGTTTACATAATTTGAATCAACTTCAATGTTGTGAATGATTTCTTGTATAAAAGGATTTTGTAATTCATCGCTTTCGTATGGGTTTACATATTCATATCGATCTAAAACATTAAGTGCCAGATAATCAAGAAGGTTACTTACAGCAACTTCATAATTTTTTTCTGATTGTATAACTGAAAGTTCAGCGTTACCCAAACGTACCTGCTGAGCATAAACATCAGCAATCGAAGCAGAACCAAGCTCATTTTTTGCTTCGACTGTTTCAAGAAATTTCTTATTGTACTCAAGATTATCCTTGCTCACTTTTAATAATTCCTGATTATATAAAACATCTAAGTACAATCTTGTCGTCTGAAGGATAATGTCCTGTTTTAATTTTTCAATGCTATATTCTGCCGATTCTAAATCTTTTTTGCTTTTTGAAATTTTATTATAATTAGATAATCCATTGAAAAGAACGACGTTACCACCAATTCCAAGTGACCAGTTTCTCGTATCTGTTTCACTTGGTTCAAGATAATATTCATTACCCCAAAAATCTATTTGCGTTCCACCTTCATCACTTGTTCGGCTCCAATTAAATTGGCTATTTATTCCAAGTGTCGGTAGCAACTCACCATAAG
>JAFGID010000083.1 GCA_016929735.1 Ignavibacteriales bacterium
AAACCAATACCGGAACTACCTAGAAACTGTAATGCTGAATATGTCCTGTCACGGGTAAATGGAGCAGGGAAGTTACCTGTTTGGCCTACTGCAGCTCTTAATTTAAATGTTGAAATAATAGGTTTTAATTCAGCAGGATAAAACGATTCATCGGATACATTGTAAGCGATACCTACCTTAGGATAGAATACTAAATCAACATTATCTCCAAATGTTGAATTTGCATCTACTCTAAATCCTAAATCGACAAATACTCTATCCCAGAAACCGATTTGGTCTGTTAGGTAGAATCCACCATTGAAAAGTTCTTGGTTGCTTTCATCTGAAGTCTGAGTGGCAGTATTACCAATATCATCAGTACCAGGTATGTTAAATTGATCTCCAAACATGTATCCTTGTCTATCTTCAACACGAAAACCTTGAGCTCCGAAAGTAATTGTTTGAGCCACTGGTCCCAGTTCAGGTAATTTATAACTCCCAGAATAACCCAATGTCCAAGTTGCATAAGCTCGATCATAGCGTTCTAAATATCCATTTGGATTATACCAAAAATCACCTGCATGCTTAGGAATTAAATTCCTTTGTTCGTTTCGTCTATAGTCAACGCCAAATGTAAATCTATTAATAAAATTTTCAAAAGGCTTATATTCAAAATTTGCAGCAAGGCGAAATCTATCAACATCATCAACAAGTTCTTGAGCCATTGAATAATTTTCGAACATATTGCGCAATGTATTTAATGTATCTTCCCATGTTACATCAGAAGGGTCGGTATACCAAATCCAATCGTAAACTTCTGCTAATGAATATGGAGCCATAATTGTATTATTGCTTTGAACGCCCCAATTCTTAGTTTTAACATAACTAGCAGACATATCCAAATTGGTCTTTTCTGAGAATAGCACCCTGAATCCTGAAGATAGACTATATTGTCTATTCATCGCATTATCATGAATAATAATCCCAAGATTTTCTAATATTTTACCATTAAAACTATAAGTAAAATCCTTAGAACCGCCCTGGACACCTAATGAGTAGCTTTGGAATCTACCAGCATGCATAACAAGTTGTTTTGTAACATCTTCCATAATAAATTTTTCTTCAGGCTTATCATAACCACTTGTAACATTGAAAGTCCATTTAGGTGGACCTGGAATACCTTTTTTAGTGAAGATTTGAATTACACCATTAGCAGCTTCGGAACCATAAATTGTTGAAGCGGCTCCTCCTTTAATTACTTCAATACGGTCAATTTCTCCAACAATTAGATCTGATAGTGCAGACATTTCATTACCGCCCATGTCTACTCCTATTCTATAGGCAGAACTATTATCTACTCGAACTCCATCAACATAAATTACAGGTGTTGTCGAGGTGTTTGAACTTTTAACACCACGAGTTGTTATCCTACCAGAAGTTCCGGGTAAACCTGAAGAGTTGAAAGATTCAAGACCTGTGACTCTACCTTGTAAAAGCTGGTCAACAGATTCAACAGGTGCGTTTCGGATTTCTTCGGTATTAATTGTTTCGATAGTCGTGGTCAGCTTTCTTTTTTCAGTTGCAGTCCCCTGACCCGTAACAACAACTTCATCCATTTGGACGGATGTTGGATCTAATGCAAAATCTTGTTGTGTGGTTGAATTTGTTCTCACAATGATTTCGTAGGTTTTTTTTGAGTAACCAACATATTGTGCTGTTAGAACATAAGTTCCGGGACTTATATTCTTAATTGTGAAATATCCATTTACGTCTGTTGAAGCTCCTGTGTTAAGTGCAGGAATAAAAACATTTGCTCCAATCAGTTCTTCACCTGTAACAGCATTTGTTACTCGTCCCTTAATTTCACCCTTATCTTGGGCAAACAGGGAATTGCTCAAAGTAATGAATGACATCAAACTCAGAAACAAGAAAAACTTTAGTTGCTTGTAAAAATGTCGTTTCATACTTACCTCCATTTTTAGTTAATGAAAATGATTAAGTTAGTTGTAAATATTTTTTTGTCTTGCTCCCTATTGGGGCTGAAAAAGAATTATTCTTGGTTGCAATTACGTTGAATTGAAAATAACATTCAATCGCATAGAAATGTAGTTTTTCAGTAGAATTTAAGTAATGTGATTGATTAACTACATCATGATGTAGTTTATAATTAAAATGCAGGTTGGTGAATTGCTAAAATTTGATAAATGTATATTGCTTGCAACTATGATTAAAAACAAGAATATATTGTGCTATGATTTAATATTATGATATAATTCCATCTCGCATTGCCTTGGCAATTGCTTCGGATTGTGAATGTACGTGTAATTTTTTATAGATATTTCTAATATGATGTCGTACTGTGTCGAGGCATATAAACAACTGATTACCTATCTCAGAATAATTGTTCCCTTTTGATAAAAGTTCCAATACCTCTTTTTCACGTTCTGAAAGGTTGTAATTATCTGTGTGAACGTTTGTACTATATTTTTTTTTAAATAAATCTATTACTTTTCTCGCAATATGAGAACTCATTGGTGAACCCCCTTGGTAAGCTTCGGCTATTGATTCCAATAATTTTGAGGGGGATGTTTTTTTCACTAAATAACCTGAAGCACCAGAGCATAGCGCATCAAAGATAATATCGTTATCTTCATAGATTGTTAAAACAAGAATATTAGCGTCGGGATAAATCTCTTTAATTTTTTTTGTGCCTTCGATACCATTCATGCCGGGCAATCCAATATCCATAAGAATAATATCAAATTTAATCTTCTTTATGTCCTGCAATAGAGTCTCACAATCAGAAAAAGTACCTACGCAAGAGAAATCAGGTGTGCCAGAAATTAATGTACATAATCCTTCTCTAATTGGTGCGTTATCCTCGACAATTATTACTTTTATCATAATTTTTCCCTCCGACATTAAGATTTCTATTATAAAGAATCTCGATAACAATTTTGCAAAAACAAATTAAAATTTCAACTACATATTTATGTAGTTTTTTTCTTTTTAAAAATGTTGTTATATATTTTTTTTAAGTTATAAATATTAGATATTTTTCCCATAAACTCTATTGAAGTCCCTTTATTTTTGTTCGAAAAGTAATTTAATCTTCCACCAATTGCCTTTGCGCGCATTTGCATGTTCTTTAATCCATGACCAAATAAATTATTCTTGCTTTCAATTCCTATTCCATTATCTGTAATTTTTACTTTTAATATTCTTCTTATTAAATTTATATCAATTTCAATTTTTGAGCAACTGCTATGTTTTATGCTGTTGTTTAATGCTTCGCGAAGTATCAAGTATAAATTCTGTTTGAAATCCATTTTAAGTTTAATATTCTTAATTGCTTCTAAATTTCTAATTATTATTGATATCCCAAGATGTGCGAACAATTCTGAATAAGAGGTTTTTAGCCGAACAAGTAATTCATATAATGAATCACGTTCAGGATTAATTACCCAAACAATATCGCTCATTTCATCGGTGAGATGTCTGGCTTTCTCGCTGATATTTTTTACTTGCTGGGCAGTATTCTCTGAAAACTTCAATATTTCCATTGCAGATATTTCACTCCAAATTGAAATCTCGGTTAATCCTGCACCAATGTTATCGTGTAGATCTGCTGATAATTTAGATTTTATAGATTTTATCTGTTTAATCTGATTATAACGGATGTAAAATATATACAAAGTTGTTGTAATTAAAAATATTATACCTAATGTTATAAACCACCAAGTTTTCCAAAATGGAGGTAAAATAATTATATCAACTGAAGCACATTGCTCATTCCATATACCATCATTATTAGAATTTTTAACTTTAAATTTGTATTTACCAGATGGTATATTTGAATAGGATGCAATTCGATTAAGTGAATTTGTATAATTCCATTTTTTCTCGAATGGTTCAAGAATGTATGCATAATTATTTTCATTAGGATTTATATAATCTAATGCTGAAAATTTAAAGCTAAAATAATTCTCATCATAATTCAATCTAATTGAATTTACTTCTTCTTTTATTGGAACATCAAAAATGTTAATTTCTGTAATTTCTATTGGAGGTATATAAGAATTTGTTTTTAAACTATCTGGATAAAAATAATTTAGTCCATTTATCCCACCAAAATACAACTCACCTATTTTATTTTTATAATACGCGCCACCGCTAAATTCCAAACTCTGGAGACCATCAGTTAAATCATAATTTCTTAATTGACCAGTGAATTCATTATACATATAAATCCCATTATCTGTACTCAACCAAAGATTTTTATTGTTATCCTCAAGAATACCATATATTGATTGGCTCGCAAATTCTTTGTCAACTATTATATGTGTAAAAATTTCAGATTTCTTATCAAATTTATTTAACCCTCCTCCAAAAGTACCTATCCACAAATTATTACTTTCATCCTCATGTATTGAAAGAATTCTGTCATCCGAAATTGTTAAAGAGCTGCTTACATCATGTTGGTATCTTTTAAATTTTCTTGTAATTCTGTTAAATTTATTTAATCCACCTCCAAATGTTCCAATCCATAATATACCTTCTTTATCTTCATAAATTTTATAAACCCTATTATCGCTTAGGCTATTTGAATCATTAGGATTGTGTTGATAATTTTTGAATTTTATCGAATTATGTTTATCGTATGTTGAATCTGTGTGGAAATAATTTAACCCTCCACCAAAAGTTCCAACCCATACAACTGAATTATTATCAATATAAATATTTTGTATTTGATTATTGGAAATGCTATGTTTTTCTAACGGGTTATTCGTGAAGTGATAGAATTTATTTGTTCTATGTGAATATTTATTTAAACCATTGTTGTAAGTCCCAATCCAAATATCCTTATTTTGAGCGAATGCAACAGAACGAATATGGTTATCATTCAAACTATAATTGTCATTTGGATTATATGTGAAAGATATACAATCACCATTTTTAATATTATATTTTGTTAAACCTCCACGAAAAGTGCCTATCCAAATATCTTCATCGTTTACCGAATTTATTGCCCAAATAATATTATCTTTTATACAAGAATTTTTATTGTTCAACAAATTAAATTTTTTATTGGTTTTCTGAAGAATATCTATCCCTTCTCCTAAATGAGTGCCAACCCAAATGGAATTTGCTTTATCAACAAGTAAAGATATTATTTCGTTACTTGAAATGGAATTATCATTTTCTATTTTTTTAAATCTTGTAAATTTTTCTGTTTTAAAATCAAATCTGTTTAAACCTCCTCCGAAAGTTCCAATCCATAAAAATTCTTCATCCTCATCTATAGCCATAATTGAGTTATCACTTATACTATTTGAGTTAGATGGTTCATAAAAATATTTTTTGAATTTAGCTTGTTTGGGTTTTAAATATTTTTCAGAAAAAGATAATTTATTAAGTCCAGATGAATATGTTCCAAACCACATGGATTTGAATTTGTCCTCATATATAGTAATAACATAATTTTCAGAAATAGAATTCATTGAATTTTTATCGAATTTATATTGGTCGAAATGAATTTTATATTTTATCAATGGTTGATTGGACCAGTTAGGAACGATGTCAAAAACAACTCGATTAACACCGCTACCGATTGTTGCTATCCATATTTCTCCATTCGAATCAATAAAAATATTTGAAATATTATTGGAACTTAAGGATGTCGAATCACTTTTGATAGAATAAAAATGTTCAATAAAACCAGTTTTTTTATTGACCATATATACGCCATTCTGCCAAGTCCCAACCCATAATAATCCATATTTATCTTCTGCTAAAGTAGTAATGGTGTTTGGATTATTTCTTGAAAAAACTATTGGAAAATTTTTTTGAAATTTATCCTCATATTCAAAATCTGTCTTGGGGTATAAAAAATATTTTTTAAAATTACCGGTTTCTCTTTCGAATTTATTCAAAATTCCTTTAGCGGTCCCAACCCAGATGTATCCTTCCTTATCTTCGAATAAACCTGTGATTCCATCGTCTGAAATTGAATTAGAATCCGAAAGATCATAATTGTAAATTTTAAATGTATGTCCATCAAATCTATTTAATCCATTGATTGTGCCAAACCAAAGAAATCCTTTTTTATCCTGAATGATTGTTTTAATAGTACTTTGAGATAAACCATCTTTTATTGTGAAATGCCTAGTAGTATAATTATTATATTTATTTTGAGAATATATTGAAACACATAAAATCAATAAATGAAAATAAATAAAAATTCTATTAATATTTCTAAAAATCATATAAAGTTAAGACGATTTGATATTTAATTTGTTGTTATTTTTATTGAAATTATTTTTTTTTATCTTGCATTCAAAATTATAATTAATTTTAATTTGTATTATGAATTACCTTATCTCAGCATTACTTGGATTTACATTTGGTTCTTTGCCCACAGCATATTTAATTACCAAAAAGGTAAAAGGAATAGACATAACTAAAGAAGGGTCAAAAAATGTCGGGGCATTTAACACTTATGATGTTACTAAATCAAAATTCTTAGGTATATTAGTCTTTCTTATTGACTTTACCAAGGGTTTTCTTGCAGTTCTAATTATAGTATTATTATTTCCAAATGAAACAATCTTACCGATGTTATCTTTACTTTTTGCAGTATTAAGTCATTGTTTTAATATTTGGATTAGGTTCAAAGGTGGGAGAGGATTGGCAACTACTGCTGGAGGATTAGTTATTCTATCAATTCCTGTTTTATCCCTGTGGCTGATTTTATGGGTAATAACTTATGCATATAAAAAAAATATAACTTTTAGTAATTTTGTAACAACGATTTTAGTTGGTGGACTTTGTGTTTTCAATAGGGAATTACTTCTTCGTTGGAGTGAAAAATTTCAACTAATAAAGAATCATTTACCCGAACAGGTTTTGTTTTTTACTGGTTTTTATATTCTTTTATGTATAATTATTTTGATAAAGCATATCTCACCAATGAAAGTATGGATATTAAATAATAATAAAATTAGGAATAAAAATTATGAAAGATTATAAAACAATAATCATTACATCTTCTGTCACAATGTTTGTTGTCGCGGTTATATTTGGTTTTATTCATTTTCAAAGTCAGGATTCCTACTCAAGTTCAGAAAATAATGCGCCTTATATTATCGTTCCCAGTAAAGAGACTGATGTAATTGATAAAGAAATAAGAGAGAAATTAAATGATGATATTTATTCATCAAGAACAAATTTAATTACAAAAACAGTTGAAAAAATTAGTCCTGCCATAGTTGGAATTAATGTAATAGAGATTAGAGAATATCGTGATCCTTTTTTTAATGATCCTTTCTTTAATCAGTTTAATGTTCCTACCTATAGACAAAAAGTCCAAGGGTTAGGTTCAGGTTTCTTGATTTCAGCTGATGGTTATATTGTTACAAATCATCATGTGGCTGGTAATGCTATAAAGATAGTTGTAACGACAACTGATGGTAAGCAACATGATGCACAGGTTATTGGTACTGATAAGGTATCAGATATCTGTTTGTTGAAAATTGAAGGTGATAGATTTTCATATGTAAAATTTGGTAATTCTGATGATGTTATCATAGGTGAGTGGGCAATAGCATTCGGAAATCCTTTCGGTCTGTTTGATGTTAATATAAAACCAACAGTTACAGTCGGAGTTGTTAGTGCGACAAAAATGAATTTAGGTATTCAGAGTCAAAGTTCATTCATAGATATGATACAAACAGATGCTGCAATAAACTCCGGAAATAGCGGAGGCCCGCTTGTTAATAGTGTAGGAGAGGTGATAGGCATGAATACAATTATTTATACAGCAGGTTCTTCCGGAAATATTGGAGTTGGTTTTGCAATTCCATCTAATAAAATTAAAAAAATTATTGCTGAATTAAAGGAAGAGGGAAAGATAGAACGTGACTTTTGGACTGGTATAAGAATCCAACCAATTGATGAAGGTATTGCTAAATATTATAAATTACCAAATACAAGAGGAGTTATAATTACGAGTGTTGATAAAAAATCTCCGGCTGATAAAGCAGGTTTGAAAGTTGAAGATATTATTCTTGAAGTAGACAATTATCAAATTATTGATGATAAAACAATAATCGGTGTAATACAAGAATACAAAGCTGGGGATATAATTACTTTTAAAATAAAACGCGGTGAGGAAATATTTACAACTAAAATGCTTTTAGAAAAGAAATGATAAAGAGATATACACGACCCGAAATGGGTAAAATATGGGAGGATGAATTTAAGTTTTCAACTTGGCTCAAAATTGAAATTTTTGCCTGTGAAGCGAGAGCCGAAATGGGTGAGATACCTAAAGATGACTTACAAGTAATTAAAAATAAGGCAAATTTTAATGTTGAGAGAATTTTAGAAATCGAAAATACTACCAAGCATGATGTTATAGCATTCCTTACTAATGTAGCTGAATATGTTGGTTCTACATCACGACATATCCATTACGGAATGACATCTTCAGATATTCTTGATACGACATTGGCATATCAAATGAAAATAGCTGGAGAATTACTGCTTAGTAATTTAGAAAAATTTGGTAAAATATTAAGAAATAAAGCGGTAAAAAATAAACGTACAATATGTATTGGTAGAAGTCATGGAATACATGCAGAACCAACCTCAATGGGATTGAAATTTTTATTATGGTATGAAGAGTGTAAAAGAAATGTTATTCGGTTGAAAAATTCTATAAAATCAATTAGTGTTGGACAAATATCCGGCGCCGTTGGAACATTTGACCATCTATCTCCAAAAGTTGAGGAATATGTCTGCAAAAAATTGGGCTTGCTACCTGCTAATGTTACGACACAGGTTATACAAAGAGATAGACATGCTGAATTCTTATCAACACTTGCTATAATAGGTGCTTCGCTTGAAAAAATAGCAGTTGAAATTCGGCATCTCCAGAGAACAGAGGTATTAGAGGCAGAAGAATATTTTTCTACAGGTCAGAAAGGTTCTTCTGCAATGCCACACAAAAGAAATCCAATAATTAGTGAGAGAATTACAGGACTTGCTCGATTGCTTCGAGGGAATGCAACAGCTGCATTAGAAAATATTGCATTGTGGCACGAAAGGGATATCTCACATTCTTCGGTTGAGAGAATTATTATTCCGGATAGTTGTATAATTCTTGATTATATGCTCGATTTGGTAATAAATCTTGTTGATAAATTAATTTTATATCCTGAAAACATGTTGAAAAATCTTGATTTGACAAGGGGATTGATTTTTTCTCAAAAGGTGTTACTAAAATTAACTGAAAAAAATATTACTCGTGAAGATGCCTATAAAATAGTACAAACTGCTGCTATGGATGTCTGGGAGGATATAAATAAGAATTTAAAAGATGAATTATTAAAAACAAAAGAAGTAACTGATAAGATATCAAATGAAGAAATTGAGGATATTTTTGATAAAGATAAAATGCTGAAAAATATTGATTACATTTTTGAAAGATCATTAAAGAGTGAATAAATGCAAATCGTAGCTTTCATTGTTTTTGTGTTAAGTATTTTTTTCGTTATTGCTGCTGTTAATGATTTAATAACAGGTGGTAAGGGAAAAAAAGATATAGGTGTTGTCTATGGATTATATGTATTTTTCATACTTCTTGGCGGAGGTATGTTGTATATCTTTTCCGAAAGATATGAATATGGAATAGGATATTCTGTTGTAATGTTTATCTTAACATCAGTTATTGTTTCAAGGAAAAAGAAAAAATATTTTCCAAAAAGGATTTTGGAATTTATCAAATTTAAAAAAGGTAATGTAACAGTTCTTGAAGTTGTTACAGAGTTCAATCTCTCACCTGATGACGCTAAGAGTAAGCTTGATGATTTATGTGTGAAAATTGGTGGGGAGGTTAATATCTCTGAAAAAGGAGTTGTAATTTATTTTTTTTCCGGATTTATAACAGATGACGAAAAGAAAGATGTTTTGCAAACAAATAATAAAGGAATAAAATGATTTTAATTGATGGTAAAAAAGTCGCAGAAGAAATAAGAAAAGATATTAAAATCCAAATATCAAAATTGATTGAAGATAATAAACCATTGCCCGGTCTTGTTACAATAATAGTTGGCGATAATTCCGCATCACAAGTATATGTTGGAATGAAAAGTAAAACCTGTATAGAACTAGGTATGAATTCGAAAGTCGAACAATTATCGGGTGATATTAGTGAAAAAGAATTGTTAGAAATTATTGATAAATATAACAAAGATGAAAATTATCATGGAATTTTAGTTCAACTCCCCCTTCCAAAACATATTAATGAAGAAAAAGTCATTGAAAAGATTATACCCGAAAAAGACGTTGACGGATTTCACCCCATAAATGTGGGTAATTTGGTAATTGGTAAGGATACTCTTTTTCCTTGCACTCCTTATGGAATATTAGTTTTACTTGAAAAATATAATATTAAAACAAAAGGAAAACATGTAGTAGTTGTTGGTAGGAGTAATATTGTTGGAAAACCCATCGCCAATCTATTACTTCAAAAGAAAGAAAACGCAAATGCGATAGTAACGGTATGTCATTCAGCAACATCTGATATTTCTCAATATACACTACAAGCGGATATTTTAATTGCTGCTATGGGAAAACCAAAATTTATTACAGAGGATATGGTAAAAGATAAGGCTGTAGTTGTTGACGTGGGCACCAATAGAGTTGATGATCAAACTGCAAAAAAGGGATATAGAATTGTTGGCGATGTTGATTTTGAAAATGTTTCAAAGAAAGTTAGCTATATTACCCCTGTTCCAGGTGGGGTTGGTCCTATGACAATATCAATGTTGATGTTTAACACTCTTAAAGCATATAATAAAATCAATAAATTATAAGAAAAATGGCAGACATTGAACGAATAGTACAGCAAGTATTTACTGAGAAAGCAATTCACGATTTTTACAAATCTGATAAAACTTGCAATGGCTGGGAAAGAAATATTATTGACCAACCGATTGCTGTTAAGAATATTATTAACAATGGTGCAGACAGAATTGCAGCAGGAATTGGTATCGGTGAAGAATTATCAAATAAGACATTAGCCCATTTAATTGACCATACACTTCTAAGACCTGATGCAACAGTAAATGAAATTAAAATACTCTGCGAAGAAGCTAGAAAATATGAATTTGCTTCAGTCTGTATTAATCCGTCTTTTGTATCATTGTGTTCGGAATTATTGAGGGGAACTTCAGTTAAAGTATGTACTGTAATTGGTTTTCCTTTAGGGGCAACAACAACTGAAACAAAAAGATATGAATCGGAACAAGCTTTGAAAGATGGTGCAACTGAACTTGATATGGTCATCAATATCGGAAATTTAAAGCAGGGTAATTACGATTATGTCTTTGAAGATATAAATCAAGTTGTTTTAATTTCGAAAAAATATAGAGCAATTGTTAAAGTGATAATCGAAACAGCGCTGCTTACGGATGAAGAGAAAATTAAAGCATGTCTTATAAGTAAAAAAGCGAAAGCAGATTTTGTAAAAACATCGACAGGATTCAGTAAGGGGGGGGCAACAGCCGGAGATATTGCTTTAATGAGATTTGTTGTAGGGAGTGCTGTTGGAGTAAAGGCAAGTGGAGGTGTAAAAACGATTGAAGATGCAAAAAGAATGCTCGAGAGCGGTGCTGATAGGATCGGGGCAAGTGCCAGTGTTAGAATTGTTACGAGTTGATTTTTTATGGTTCTTGATTTAATTGTATCGAAAGATATTGATGGATTTACAGCATTTGTACCATCAATAAGAGGATGCGAAAGTTGGGCACATGAAGAAGAAGAAGCAATTACAAAATCTATCGAATTATTAAAATTTTATTTGAAGCTTCCCGATAATCAAAAAATAAATATTGACCTATCAAGAAAAGAAAAAAATAAAATTATTTATAAATTAATTTTTAATAAAATAATTTTATAATATTTACTTTAAAATATTACAATAAAATATTATTTTAGAATGTGAGAAAAAATTGTAATGTTCAAATGCTTAATTGATAGCATTGTTTTTTGAATTTAATAAAATTTTGTAATCTATTATTTTTAATTATCTTTTTCGGGGGCTAAAAGATGAAAGGAAAAAACAGATTTTACTACATTTCATCTTTAATTTTTATATCCATTAATTATATCTTACCACAAAGCCATATATTTAAAGAATTCCAATTAAATTTTAATCAGTATCAATTTAAGATAATATCCGGAGTCGCATCTGAATACTCAATGATTGACTTTGCAAGTCATGATTATTTATTCAAAGACGATACAGGAAAACCTCAATTGCCTTACAAATCAACTTTTTTATCAGTAGAGAGAGATGCAAAGTTTATTGACTTAGAATATACTTATTCTACAATCCTTTTTGCAGAGGATATTTTACTGCAAGAGCAGCACCCTTTTTTCCCTACATCAATGAGTAATTTATCACATCCTTTTATAGTCCCAAATGATAGTATATATAATTCAAATAATCCTTTCCCGAATGAACAAGTAGAATATATTGATAAACAATCTATGGGTAATTATACTTTTTTTACATTATTAATGACGCCTTTTATTTATTATCCCAAAGAGAGAAAATTATATCTAATTGAGGAAATAAATATAATTGTACATTATGAAATTGTACCGGGAATATCTGAGTTTAGGAGAAATAATAAAATCTTTAATGATTTAATATCAGGCATGGTTGTAAATAAAGAAGATATCAATTTTCTGACAATGCAGCCTACCGAGATAGATGAGTGTGAATATCTAATTATTACATCGGATAATTTAAAAGAATATTTTGAACCTTTAGCTGAATGGAAAACACAAAAAGGAGTTACTACACAAATAGTGACTACAGAACATATCTATGCAAACTATTCGGGAGAGAGTGAGCAACTAATGGTTAAGAATTGTATTTATGATTATTACCAAAATAAAGGAACTAATTGGATTTTGTTAGGTGGAGATAATACAATAGTGCCTATATTACTTGCATACTGCTATCATGGAATTTATTATCATGACACTCTAAAACCTTGTGATTTATATTATGCTTGTTTTGATAAACAATTTGATTGGAATGCTGATGGTGATGCAAGATATGGAGAACCTGAAGATAATATTGATATGGCACCGGAAGTTTTTGTTGGAAGAGCACCGGTTAGAACACCTGCACATGTCGAAGCATTTGTAAGTAAATCAATTAATTATGAAAAAAATCCAACAATAAATAATTTTATTGAAGAATTTCTATTATGCGGAGTAAAATTGTTTGGAATTTATGACGGAAAAAGTGATTCAGAGTTAAAGGGAGAGAGAATGAGGAACGAGTATATTCATCCAAATTGGAATGGTAATACTTATGGATTTTATGATACGAATACAGATTTTGGAGGACCATCTTATGATGTGTCAAAAGTTAATTTTGCATATCAAATGAACTTAGGTTATCACTTCTTATATTTCTCGGGGCATGGTGCAGCGTTTGGTGTTCCACTAGAAGTTAGTGATTTTATGAACTATGATGCAGCCAATTTGAATAATCTGAGCGAACAAGGCATAATTATGACAAATTCATGCCATACAAATAATTTCAATGCAATAACTGATCCTTGTTATAGCGAAGCTTATCTTAGAAATCCTAATGGGGGGGCTGTAGCATATTGGGGAAGTTCAAGCTATGGATGGGATCTATTTCGGGGTGACCATGGACCATCTACTTTATTAGTAGATTATTTTTTACTTAATTTATTCAATGGTGTACCAAATCCACATAAAAGAGATATTGGTACCTTAACATCTCTTGCAAAGAATAATTTCATCCCTTTAGCTAATCAAAGTATTTATAGAAGTCTGATATTTGCTCAAAATCTGGTTGGTGATCCCGAATTAAATCTTTATACTTATAATCCAGTACCAATTACTGCTGAGCATTCACTTACAATTCCATACAATTCATCAACATTGAATATAATAAATTCGAATTGCACCAATGGTATTGCTGCTCTATCATCTGATGGAATACTTCTTGGAAAATCAATAATTGAAAATGGTAATTGTGTAATTTCTTTTTTTCCTATCAACCAAATTGGAAAGAAGTTAACATTAACGATAACTGGTCATAATTATATACCCTATATTGAAGAATTAATTGTAACAAATGAATTTACTTCAATAAATAAAAACGATTTTCCTTTTGTTAATTCCGGTTCGTGCGAATTTGCAGATATAGATTCAGATGGAGATTTGGATTTGATTATTATTGGCAACACTTACGGTATTGCAACTTCAAAACTTTATATAAATAATAATAATTTCGACTTTATCGAAACT
>JAFGID010000084.1 GCA_016929735.1 Ignavibacteriales bacterium
GCATCAGGAACAATAACAATTCATAAACTTGATGAACCGAATAAAATATTCAGAAACAGATATTGGGAACAACCAGATCAGTATGTAATGACAAAAGAAGAATACGATAAATTTTTCCCAAATGATATTTACTCGGATGAAAATATAGAAGCAAAATGGAATAAATCGCAGAAAGTATTGGATGTTCAATTCAACACAAAAGAAGAGAAAAAATTAAAAATATCAGAATTGAAAAACTGGACACAAGGTCAATATGTTTTAGAATTAAAGACAAAGGATAAATACGGTGCTGATGTCGAGGTTGTAAAATATTTCGTTCTTAGCGATGAGACTTCAAAACAAGTCCCATTGAATAAAACTTGTTGGATAGAAGATATAAAAATTAAAGCGGAGCCGAGTGAATCAGCAAAATTTTCAATTGGTACAGCAGAAGAAAATATCCGCGTATTATATGAAGTAGAACACGACAAAAAAATAGTTACAAAAGAATGGGTTGAATTAAATAAAGAAAAACGAATAATTGAAATTCCCGTAGAAGAAAAACACAGAGGCAATTTCTTTGTTCATTTTACTTTTGTAAAAAACAGCAGAAGTTTTTCAACAACAAAATATGTTTACGTTCCTTGGACAAACAAACAATTGAAATTGGAGTTTGAAACATTCCGTGATAAACTCGCTCCCGGACAAGAAGAACAATGGAAAATAAAAATAAGCGGACCAGAAGGAGAAAGATTAGCTGCTGAGATGGTAGCAACTTTATATGATGCGTCGCTGGATGTATTCAGAGCAAATTCATTTTATTTCAGTATTTATCCTTCTTATTATTCTCAATTTAACTGGTATGTAGCAAAAGGATTTGAACAAACTTATTCTAGCTTATATCAAAAAGATTGGAATGATTGGGTATCGGGTGTTTCAAGAACTTATGAATCTTTGAATTATTTTGGTTATTATTTTGGATATTATGGTGTCTATTATAAAGGGGGAATTCGTTATAGTAAAGATGTTGACATGTGTTACGAATGTGGGGTTGTTGATATGGAGGAAGCACCACCACCACCACCACCAACTATGACTGAAAAGACTGAAACAATGAAAAAATTAAATGGTGATGAAACAAGCGGTAAAAAGAATGGTGAAACAGTTGAGCAACAACCAGAAACAGGTGATTATAGCGGTGTTCAGGTTCGAACTAATTTAAACGAAACAGCATTTTTCTATCCACATCTTGAGACAGATGCTGAGGGAAAAATAATCATCAACTTCACAATCCCCGAAGCATTGACGAGATGGAAATTCTTAAGTTTCGCTCATACTAAAGATTTGAAATATGGAATGCTCTCAGGTGAAACAGTTACACAGAAAGATTTGATGGTATTCCCTAATCCACCGAGATTTTTCAGGGAGAATGATGAAATTATCTTCACTGCTAAAGTGTCTAATTTATCAGAAGGTGATTTACAAGGCACAGCAATATTGCAACTATTCGATGCTTTAACAATGAAACCAGTGGACGCCGATTTTGGTAACACAAAACCTGAAATAACTTTCAATGTAAAGAAAGAACAAAGTGAAGGATTCAAGTGGAAGTTGAAGATACCTGAAGGAGTCAATGCTGTTACTTATCGAGTAATCGCAAAGACTGATAAATTCTCAGATGGCGAAGAATCAACTCTTCCTGTTCTTGTCAATAGAATGCTTGTTACAGAATCCCTACCTTTGCCGATTAGAGGAAAGACAACAAAAGAATTTAAGTTTACTAAACTGCTCGAGAATAAATCTACTACTCTAAAACATTTCAAATACACATTAGAATTTACTTCTAATCCTGCTTGGTATGCAATTCAAGCGCTCCCGTATATGATGGAATATCCTTATGAATGTTCAGAGCAGACATTCAACAGATTATATGCAAACAGCATTGCAACTCACATTGCAAATTCAAGTCCGAAAATCAAGAAAGTTTTCGAGCAATGGAAAACAGTTGATAAAGATGCATTACTTTCAAATCTTGAAAAGAATCAGGAGTTGAAATCATTATTGCTTGAAGAAACACCTTGGGTAATGCAAGCACAGAATGAAACCGAACAAAAGAAAAGAGTCGGTCTATTGTTTGATTTGAATATGATGGCACGTGAAAAGGCATCTGCTCTGAAAAAATTGTTCGATATGCAATTAGCGAATGGTGGATTCCCTTGGTTCCCGGGTGATAGGGATAACCGCTATATTACACAATACATTGTAACAGGATTTGCTCGTCTTGGAAAATTAAATATTGATTACAATACAGCAAATATGAATGTAGATGACAAATTGAAAAAATCAGTTGAATATCTTGATTACTGGATAGTTGATGATTACAAAAATCTACTGAAATGGAAAGTCGATTTAGAAAAAGATCATCTTGGATATATTCAAATTCAATATTTGTATGCAAGGAGTTTCTTCCCTGAACTAAAAATGAGTAGCGAAACAGAAAAAGTATTTGAATACTACAAAGGACAAGCAAAGAAATATTGGTTGAATAAAGGTTCGTATATGCAAGGTATGATTTGCATTGCTTTACATCGTTACGATGAGCGTAATACAGCAAATGATATTATAAAATCATTGAAAGAACGTAGTCAGCAGAATGAAGAATTAGGAATGTATTGGAAAGACAATGCAGGGGGTTACTACTGGTATCAGGCACCAATAGAGACACAGGCATTATTAGTTGAAGCATTCAATGAAGTAGCAAAAGATTTGGAATCGGTAGATGCGATGAGGGTGTGGTTACTCAAACACAAACAGACAAATTCCTGGAAGACAACTAAGGCAACCTCAGATGCTTGTTATGCATTATTGATTAGTGGAACAGATTGGTTGGATACAGAACCAAATATAGAAATACAAGTAGGTAAATACACAATTGACCCAATGACAGATAAAAATATAAAAGTTGAATCAGGAACAGGATACTTTAAGACAAGTTGGGATAAAGGTGAAATCACGAATGATATGGGTAATATCAAAGTTGAGAAGAAAAATGTAGGAGTAAGTTGGGGTGCTGTTTACTGGCAGTATTTCGAACAGTTAGATAAAATTACTCCTCACGAAACACCTTTGAAATTGAACAAGAAAGTGTTTGTTGAAAAAACAAGCGATACTGGTCCGATTCTTCTACCTGTTGAAAAGGGTACTAAATTAAAACCAGGTGATAAGCTTATTGTCCGAATAGAACTGCGAGTAGATAGAGAGATGGAATTTGTTCATATGAAAGATATGCGTGCTGCTGGATTTGAGCCATTGAATGTAATATCAAGATATAAATATCAAGGCGGCTTGGGATACTATGAAAGTACGAGAGATGCATCTACTAATTTCTTTATTTCTTGGTTGCCAAAAGGAACTTATGTATTTGAATATCCATTGCGAGTTTTCCACGAAGGAGATTTCTCAAATGGAATAACAACAATTCAATGTATGTATGCTCCAGAATTTACATCTCATTCGGAGGGGATAAGAATAACTGTTGGAGAGTAAGTAATAAAGTCAAAAGCCCCTGATAAAAATATTAGGGGCTTATTTTTAAAACTGAATAACATGGAAAATATAATGAAATATTTATTGTTTTTTTTCGTTTTTACTTTTACTTCATTATCAACTAATTTTGCTCAGCAAGACAAAATTGAACAATTAGTTAGCGAAGGTATCCAATTACATGATAGAGGTAATTACAAGGCAGCAATTGAAAAGTACGAAGAAGAACTACAACTTGATGAGAACAATTCTTTAGTTCATTATGAAATCGCATATACCTGTATGATGTCGAAAGAATATGAAAAATCGCTATATCATTGTGACAAAGCATTGGAATTCGCGACCAACGAAAAGTATCTAATCTATGTCGTTAAGGGTTCTGTCCTTGATTTGATGGGAGAAATTGATAAGTCAATTGAATTATACGAAGAAGCCATAGAGCTTTTCCCCGATAAATACTTACTCTACTATAATTTAGCCATTACTGCAAATAATAATAAAGACTATGATAAAGCCGAGAGTGCTGCAATTAATTCTATTAAATTAAATCCTTTACATCCTAGTAGTCATTTGATATTAGGTTATGTAATGGATGAAACAAATAAGAGGATTAGTAGTATTCTTTCTATATACTATTTTCTTATTCTTGAACCCGACTCACGCCGGACATCACAAGCTTGGAACTTATTGCAATCTTTAATTGAGCAAGGAATATCACAGGAAAACGATAATCGAATAACAATAAGTATAAATCCTGATACCGATTATGAATTAAGTTTTGCAGAAATAATGCTTTCAATGCTGAGCGTATCGCGAACACTTGATGATAATTCTTCCAAAACCGACGAGGAATGGTTCATATATTTTACAGATACATTTTTCAAGATGCTTTCCGAATCAAAAGAAGATGTTACAGGCTTTTGGCGTGAATTTTATCTTGATTTTTTCTCAGATATGGTGGCAACTGATAATGTTGAAGCATTCTGCTATATAATTTCAAAATCAACAAAATCAGATTCAGTATATTATTGGCTCTCGGAAAATTCTGAAAAGATTAACAAATTCTGGCAGTGGTTCGAAGATTACGAAAGATGATTATTTCAATAAATTAAAAGCCCACAATTTCCAGTGGGCTTATTTTTTATGGTGCGATGACTTCAGTTGCTATCAATAATAATATAACCCCCCCAATAATTATCCTGTAATACACAAAGATAAATGTTGAATGTTTGCGTAAAAATCTTAATAAAAATTCAATTGTGAGATAACCGCTAATTGCAGCAAATATTGTTGCTATTCCAATATTGAGTAATTGAGATTTGTCAATGTATTGAAGTTCTTGATAAAATTCAAATAATCCGCTTCCAAGTATTGCCGGCACACTCAATAAGAAAGAAAACCGAGCAGCAGTTTCTCTGTTTAATCCTATGAATAATCCGGCGGTAATTGTTGTTCCCGAACGAGATGAGCCGGGTATCAAGGCAAGTGTCTGCCCTATTCCGACGATTATTGCATGATACCATTTTATATCTTTCATTTCCTTTTTGAAATTACCAACTTTTTCTGCAACCGCTAAAATTATTGCAAGTACGATTAAACTTCCCGCGATTACATATAAATTTTTTGTTAATGCTCCTTCGATTGTATCCTTAAACAGTAATCCAACTATTACAACTGGAATTGAACCAATAATAATAAACCATCCCATTCTTGAATCAAGATTTTGTTCAGTAAATTTTCTTCTATACTTAAAATTTTCGGATAAGAAAGAAAAAAATATTCGCCACAGATCTTTCCAAAAATATATTACAATTGCGAGAAGTGTCCCTAACTGGATTACAGCAATAAAAGCTGTCCACCTTTCAGGATTGGCATCGGAAATTAAATTCATCAATTTACCTGTTAAAGTAAGATGTCCCGTGCTGCTAATTGGTAAAAATTCAGTTAGTCCCTGAACAATACCTAATACGATTGCTTCGATAAAATTCATAAGTTTATCCTACAAAAAAAGTGAAATGCCAATATTTATGCCGACAAGTAATGAATTAAAATTTACGGTTTCTTTTAGCACTATATTCTCAATTTTTTTTCCATCATTTTCCGGCTCACCGGGTAAATCATATCTTAAGTCTAATTCTAAAAATACATAAAAATTATTGCTCAATAAAGTGTGCGCCTGTGCTTTTCCCACAAAACCCAAACCAGATGATTTATAATTGTAATCAGTCGTTGTTGTTGGGAGTTGTTCTTCTACTGAAATAATTCTGTATCCCACACCTCCACCAAATTTGAATTTATACCCCTCCCCTGCAATTACATAAAAACCAAGTAATGATGGTTTATGATGTAAGTATGAAATGTCATAAGTTCCGATTCCTGCAAAAGATGTATTAAATGAGTAAAATTGCAAACCATATTCAAAACCAATTTGAAAATTTTCCGAAATTGAGTAATCGCATTCACCTTTGAACATTGCTGTAGCATTAAATGTAGACAATTGTTCATCACTTGAGGCGAAATTTGTATTAATATAATCCCTTAGAGATGGATTATGAATTGCGTGAATACCCATCGATACAGCAAAATCAAATTGTGCTTGAAGAGAGACTGTCATAAATAAAATTACGAAAAAATATTTTTTCATTTTTCATCTGCTTTTAATTTGAATACGCTAAAGAAATTTTCCTTTTTTGCACCTAATTTAAATTGTCTTCTGTTGATAATATATAACATTACAAACATTGAAATGATGAAAGTAATATATCCAATTGAATGGGTTAATAGTGCATATGCAGAACCAACTTCATTTGAGAAATTAAACAAATGAACTAAAACCGAAATAACTATTAAATGATACGAACCAAGTCCCCCTGGTGTTGGGAAAACAACTCCGAATGCACCTATAGTCATTAAAATAAAAGCCATACTGAAATCAACCGGCGACATTTGTAACATAAAAAATCCGAAGTATGCATTCAATGCATAAATTAACATAATTAGAACTGAAAGAATTATCGTGTAGAAATAATTCTTAAAACTCTTAAGACTTGAAAATCCTTCCAACAGCATTCCAAACACATACGATAATTTATTGGCAATTCTGGTGGAAAATTTACCAGTAAACTTAACTATGGTATTATAAAATTTTTCTTTGAATTTTACCAAGAGTATAATTAGCAATAAAGCAACAATGATAAAAACTCCGACAATATAAATAGCAGTTGTTAACCACGGTACATCCTGATACAGATTGCCGCTATAAATAAAAACCGCAATAAAAACACAAATTAGAAGCGAGATTATATCAATCACTCTTTCCAATATTACTGCACCAAACATAGATGTTCGGGATAGTCCCTCCCATCTCCCGATAAATGCAGCACGATAAACTTCGCCTAATCTTGGGATTACATTATTCACACCATATCCAACCATCAATGCACCAAAGAGATTTATTAAAGATGCATGTGGCTTAACAGAATTAATAATTATCTTCCACCTAATTGCCCGAATAAGATGCGAAATGAAAAATGTAATTAAAAATATTATTAGCCAGAAAAAAGAAGTATGACTAATTAATTCCAATGTCATTTGAAAATCGACATTGACAAAAGCAAAGTATAGAAAAACTCCCATTAATGTAAATGGGAGTAAAATTTTCATCCACTTGTTTACTTTATGTAATAATTTATCTGAGGTCAACTACTTTCGTCCCACTTGGTGCTTGAAATGTAAATTTTGTATTGCTTATGCTCGATTCTGTATTTATGTTTTTCAATTTAAGTGTAAATATAGAATTGTTCAAATCCTTTATCTCAATTTTATTTACCATCAAATTACTGTCGAGCCATAAAATTGAATAAAAGAAACCTAATTCATCTTCGTCATTTGCTGTTAGTTTAATAGTGTTTGAGTTTCCATTGACTAATTCGACCGAACAATCTGAAGGGTATTCCAAAATATATTTTTCTAAAGTGAACGCACTGGCATCATCTTCCAATAAATTTATTACTACTCTTTTCATATCTTCATCGTAATTCCAGATATTTGTTCCATCCGAAACAATTTTCTTTTTTGGCATTTCAACACGAAATTTATTTCCTTTAGCAAAGTAAAAAGTACCTGTAAACTCCTTATTCCCCTGTCCTGGATTTTGAGTAAATTCTGCCTTGAAATGCTCGATTGATTTAAACTTGTCCTGCATTTGCTTCAACCGTTGATTTGCATCTTGTGCAATAAGTATTTGAATGCAAAAAAGTGATATTAAAAACAAAAACTTTTTCATTATATACCTCTTAAATATTCCTTTAATTTTTCTTCATTTTCTACAAGGACTTCACGGGCTTTGCTACCTTCAGATGGACCTACTATTTGTAACTCTTCTAACTGGTCAACAATCCTCGCCGCTCTTGAATATCCTAGCTTTAATCTTCTTTGCAATAATGATACCGAACCTTGCTGATGTCGCACGATCACTCTTGCGGCTTCTTCAAGCATTTCGTCCCAATCATCACTTAGACCTGATTTTTCTTTTTTCTTCTCAACTACAGATGGAAGCAGAAATCTTTTTGTATAACCTTCCTGTTTATAAATATGCGTAGTAATCTTTTCGACTTCATCAGTTGATAAGTAAGCGTTTTGAATTCTGATTGGTTTTGGCAAATTACCCGGCAAGAACAGCATATCCCCTTTGCCAAGCAATTGTTCAGCACCATTCATATCAAGAATCGTTCTTGAGTCAATTTTTGTTGCTACCTGATAAGCAATTCTCGCAGGAAAATTAGCTTTTATTACGCCTGTTATAACATTAACTGAAGGTCGCTGCGTAGCGAGAATCAGATGTATTCCAACAGCACGAGCCATCTGTGCTATTCTTGCAATTGGTGCTTCTACTTCTTTTGCAGATGTTATCATTAAATCTGCTAATTCATCAATAATAACAATCAAATAAGGGAGTTTGTAATGAATCATCCCTTCGCCATTAGGTTTGTTTTTTTTGTCCGATAATTCAATTCGTCTGTTATATTCAATTATGCTTCTAGCACCGATTCTTGCAAGTTTTTCGTATCGCTTTTCCATTTCAATTTCAACTGATTTCAAAACATTAATTGCATTCAGTGGCGTTGTTACAATTTCTTCTGTCATATCGGGTGATACTGCAAGATAATGCTTTCTTAAACCTTTGTAATATGATAACTCAATTTTCTTTGGGTCAATAATAATGAACTTTACTTCTGAAGGATGCTTTGAATATATCATGCTTGCAAGCATCATATTTATTCCGACACTCTTACCTGAACCGGTAGAACCTGCGATTAACAAATGAGGCATTGTTGTAAGGTCAGTTATGTACGGTTCACCTGAAATTGTTTTTCCCAAAGCAAGTGGTAATTCGAAATCAACATTCTTTAGTTCAGCCAGAATTGGTTTAGCATTAACAATTGCAGGTTTGCTATTTGGTATTTCAACTCCAATTACGCTTTCACCCGGAATCGGTGCGATTATTCTTATTCCTCTTGCGGCAAGTGCAAGAGCAATATCATCTTCAAGACTTACAATTCTGCTTATCTTTACTCCGGGAGCAGGAACGATTTTATATAAGGTAACAACAGGACCTGGAATAACGGTAATGTCTTCAATTTCTATATCAAATAATTTTAATTTTTCTTTTAATAGTTCTGCATTATGTTTTAATTCCTCCTCAGGAATTTTTAATGAATCCTCGGGAACATCACTTAATAATGATAAATTAGGTGAGATAAAATCGATCTCCTCTTCCCATTGATTCGGAAGTTTTTCTTCCTTTAATATATCAATCTCAATTTGAGAATCTTTTTCTGTATCTTTGATTATTTTCTTAATCTTCTCATCTTCTTCTTTGGCAAACGGGTCAATTATCGGTTTATTATTTGTTTGAAGTATTTTTATTTTTGTTTCTCTTGAAATCGGTTCAATAATTGATTGTTTGTCGTCATCCTGCTCGCGTAAGGATTTTATCTTTCTTAAATTATCTTTCGACCTTTCATCAACAGCGATTTTTCTGCTATAACCTTCTTCCTGCTTACGTTCAAAAATTTTATTCCAAACTTTTTTTATAAATTCTGTTACCTTGTGCAACTTAACATCAAAAATTACAGCGATTATAATTCCGAGCAATACCAAAAAGAAAATTATGCCACCCAAAGGACCGAGAAATCTTCCTATAATAGAACCTAACATAAATCCGACTTTGCCGGATAATTCGTTTGTGTCAATAAATATATCTAATGAATGCTGAAGCAATCCGAATAATGAAGCCAATAATACACCAATACTTACAAGAATATTAGTAAATGGTAAAAAGAATTTTTTGGGTTCCGGGCGGATTATTGTATATCCCCACAAGAATAATATTATCGGAAAAATAATCGAGAAGTAACCAATAGTTGAATTGATTAAGAAGTTAGAAACATACGCCCCGAATACTCCCATCCAATTATAAGATTGAGTTGACTTATCAAATATCTTCTCAAAAAATTCGTCGAGCCGATAAGTAAAATTTGAATGGTCATAACTTGAATAAGAAAGAATACTAAGTATGATTATAAAAGCCAACGCACATAATAAAACACCAAGCAATTTTTTCTTCTTCTCGATAGGAACGATGAAATAATTGCTCGAATTATTTGTTTTAGTTGTTTTAGTATTTCTTCTTTTTACTGCCATTTTATTCTTTATTTTGAATTACTCAGATTCCTTCTTTTCCATATTTTTTAAAACATTATCTGAAAATGAAGGAACCACATTTACTGAATCTATTTGAGCACAATATTCCAAATCTTTCTCAAAACCATTTTCAATCAACAATTTTCCGTGTTCAGTTTCCTTAAGCATCTTTAAGATATTTTTACCTAATGATTTATAAAGCAAACTACTTGCTGTTGCTCCATCGGATAAAGAGACTTCTTCTTTCGATTCAGTTATCTTTTCTATTAATGCACCTGCACATACACAATCTTCCATACTGAACATACTGTTTCTTCCTGCACATAAAATTAAAATGTCCTCATCAAGTTTTATCAAATGCTGTGCAATTACCGATAAATTATTGAAACAACAGGTAACAAGATTTTCCGAATATTTTGCCTGAACTATTGCCTTCGAGCCGTTTGTCGTAAAAAGTATAACTGACTTTCCCGATACAACTTCAGGAGTATATTCCAATGGTGAATTACCAAGATTAAAACCTTCTATCATTTTCGTATTACGTTCACCACCTAATATAGTCTGTCCACCAAAAGCATCTCCCGATACTTTCATTGCAAAGGCAACCGTATTTACAGGTATTACTTCCCGAACACCATTTTGAATTGCAGTAGCGATTGTTGTCGTTGCACGTAATACATCAATAACTACAGTTGTCTTTTTTGTAAAAAACAATTCTTCCACATCAAGTGGGGCAAAGATTACATTAATTTTCATATTATTTTTTTACTGTCTTGGTGCCTTTGTGGCAGAGAGCTTCGCCACTAAGTCACGAAGGCACAAAGTTAAATTTATTTTTGAACAAACGGTAATTTAGTTATTACTGCAGGAATTTCTTTCCCGCGTATAAAAAAGTTTACTTGTTTTCCTTCATCTGCAAATTCAAGTGGAACATATCCCATTGCAATCGGTTTGTCA
>JAFGID010000085.1 GCA_016929735.1 Ignavibacteriales bacterium
ATAGAAATTATTTTATCATTTGTCTGAAAACCTAATTTATGTGCCGGACTATTTTCATGAATTAAACCTATTGTTGTTGTAACTGCAATTTGTTCACCATGAAAAAAGTTTATGTTCCAAAGAATTATAAATGCAAGAAGGAAGTTCATTATAACGCCGGCAGATATTACAAATATTTTTTGATATGTAGGTTTTGAACGAAATTCATAAGGTTGTGGTTGTTTATTTAGAAAATCTTTATCAAAACTTTCATCTATCATTCCTGCAATTTTCACATAACCTCCGAGTGGTAAAAGTGATACACGGTAATCTGTATTGCCTTCAAGATCGATATCTTTTGGCAACGAACCAAATGAAAAGCCTTTTAATTTATTCCAGCCGAATAATCTTTTTCCGAATCCAAGTGCAAAGACATCAACACGCATCTTGCAAATTTTTGCAGCAGCAAAATGTCCGAATTCATGCACAAAAACTAATATTCCTACTACAATAATAAAATAAATCACAAAATTCACTTTATATTCTCCTAAATTTTAATGTTATTTACAAATTCTCTCGTTTTACAATCGCACTGCAAGATTTGTTCTAAATCACTTGCAGAACTATTGTTAATTTTATTCATTGCTTCGTTTATTAAATGAATTATTTGAGTGAATTTAATTTCTTTTTTTAAGAATTTATTTACAGCAACCTCATTTGCAGCATTAAGAATGCATGGTTTCAATCCTCCCTCTTGCAAGGCATTGTATGCAAGTTGTAAACATCCAAACTTATTCCTATCGGCTTCGAGAAATGTCAAACTACCGATTTCTGCAAAATCCGTCTGAATAAAATCGTTTGGCAATCTGTCCGGATATGTTAATGCATATTGAATTGGAATCCTCATATCGGGTATACTCAATTGTGCTTTTATTGAACCATCATTAAATTTAACCATGGAATGAATTACTGATTCAGGATGAATTACAATGTCAATTTTATTTAAAGGTAAATTAAAAAGATGATACGCTTCAATTACCTCAAGTCCTTTATTCATCATTGTTGCAGAATCAATTGTAATTTTACTTCCCATCGCCCATTTAGGATGTTTTAATGCCTCATCAACCGTTACGTTTGATAATTCTTCAATAGGTGTATTTAAAAATGGTCCACCTGATGCTGTTAGAATTATCTTTTCAATACTTTCATTCTTCTCACCAACGAGACACTGAAAAATTGCACTATGCTCTGAATCAATTGGGATAATTTCAGATTTATATTTTCTTGCAAGTTCAATTACCAATTCACCGGCAGACACAAGAGTTTCTTTATTAGCCAAACCGATTTTTTTACTTCTTTTAATGCTTTCGATAGTTGGAAGTAAACCGGAAAAACCGACCATTGCAGCAATCAGTATATCATAGTCTGCATTTCGTACAGCCTCAAGCATTCCATCTTGTTTCGATAAAACGCAGATATTTTTATTTATTTTTTTCTTTAAGATTTCTGATAATTCCTGATTGTTAACCACTGCATATCTCGGTTCAAATTCTTCTATTTGTTTTTCAAGTAATTCGATGTTTGTATTGGTGCATAATACTTCAACATCAAATAATTTTGGAAATTTTCGGATGACATTGAGTGTGTTTACTCCGATAGAACCAGTTGAACCAAGTATAGCAATTTTTTTCATTTTATAAAAAATCTTAAATGTATAAGCAATAATAAATAATTAATGTAACAAAAGTAACTCATATTTTGGTTCATAATAGGGCGAATATTTAATTCCCGGTGCAGGTGCGTGAAACATTTCAACAGCTTTAGAAAAAATATTCCAGCTTGGTTCTTCATAACCAAAAAGTTTTTCTAATTTGAAATCCAAACCTACAGCAAATTCTCTTTTTCTCGCATAATCAAAGACGCTGAAACCAATAGCCGGCTGAATAAAATCAGGCCAGATTTTACCAATTGAATTAGGAAAAATGTTCGCAATGTCCATGGTTAGCCACCAATTAAATCCATCATATTGTCTGAATTCATATAGAAAATCCTTCCTTTTATCATTTCTTTCAGGCCAAAAACTAAATTTAATTTTGAAATTATTAACTATCGGAAAGTAATCTTGCAATAAACCAAATCCTAAACCACCGAGATTAAAAACAATATCCTGGTAATCAAAACCCCATTCAGTAAATCCATCTCCTACTTCAATTGCAAGAGCAAGAAAACCAGTACAAAGAGCTGACCACCACATAGATGTTTCTTTTGAATGACCTCCTAAATACATAATATTTTTTAACATATGGTATTCAAGGTTAGCTACATAAAAATGGCCCACTTTATCCACTCCCCAAGCGTATGGAACAGTAAACCAATTATCTGATGAAAAGTGAAACGAGGAGGGTTTTGTATTCCAATAAAGAATATAAGCACTCGCTAAAGTTAAAACCACGCCACCCCCTGTTGCGAGATACGTTACATTTTTGCTATTCCAAAAGGAAGTAGTATCTTTATTAACATATAAAGAATCTTGTGCAATAATTGTTGCAACCAAAAAAAATGTGACAATAAATTTTTTCATAATAGTAATATAATTTTACAAAATTGAATTTAATAATAATTCTACTTGAAAATGCAAGCTTAAATCGTGATAAGCACCCAAAGGATGTAAAGTATATTTTTGATTTAATAAATTTAACAATGATAAACTTACCCGTATTTTTCTTTCCCAAAAATATTTCTGTGCAGCTATATCCCACAAAAATATATTTTCCATCCTGTGTTTATAAATACCATTTGATTCAAATGTAACATTTTTAAAGTTCAACCAGTATGTGGCAGCAGTGTATGTAATCATTGTCCACAATGAAAAATTTTCTACTGGCTCGTAATTGATTCTATAAATTAGTTTATATTCGGGTAAAGTTTTTAATTCACGTATGAAAGAATTATCTCCTTTGCAAAATAATCTATATTGGAAAAATATTTTATGTTCTAAATTTGAAAACGGCTTATGAATTATTTCTATTTTTGTTGCACCCGAATTACCCCCGACACCACCAAAGATGCGTGCAGGTGAATTAAAAGTAAAAGATGAGTCATTGAACTTGTATAAGTATGATTCATAATAAAAATTAGAAAACCAGCCTAAATTAAATCCTATATTTACTTTTAAATTCTCAAGTAAGTGAATATTCAAATCCACATCTGTTAATATTTGATTTTGTTTATAAGATAAATTATATATTAAATAAAAAAAACTATTGCTTTTTAAATAATCATACCCCTGAATAGTCCAGTTCCAAATATTATTTTCCTCTGACAATAATTTTTCAAAATAAGACAGAGAATAATGCAAAGAAATATTTCGAACAATGGTGTAAACTGATGAAAAAGTTGATTTGATAGCTAAATGTTTATCAATAATCGTGGACATAAAATCTATATTTATAAAAAAATCTTTTAGAAGATTTGTGTTTACTGAACAGTACAATTTGCAAATATTAATATTTTCCTTTTTTTTCAAGTATTTGCTGTTCAAAGAATTCTGTTCAAAACTGCCGCCAATATTGAAATTGATAAAATCGTAAGATTTAAGATATTCAAGATTAGCAAATAACTTGGTGTTGTTCCAGTCAAAATCAGTCGTCATCAAATCATCTGTTTCGTAAATTTTATTTTTAGAATATTTTGCTTTATATTTAATTTGTGATTTATCCGAAACATTAATATTTCCATTAAGTCCCAAGTGAAAACTGGAAGTCATAACAGGGAACTCTCTGCCCACAGGCTCGAAGAAAATCAAATCACTACCAGCGGGTGGTAAGAAAAATTGATCTTCACAAGTAGAATATCCAACAAACAAATTATGTTTTCCCCCAAGTCCGTTAAAATAAATTGTCAATGATGGAGTTAGCAAACAAATTCCAAGATTTTTCCACTTAACACCTTTCTGCCTTTGAGTAATTTGCCTGTCTGTTGCAGAATGCGTTTGAGAGATAAGATTTAGTATGCTGTAGAAATTTTCAGATTTATAAGAAAACGATGCCGAATGATCAGGACCTAATTCCTCTACATTCACATGTTCTGATTGTGTATATGCCCATGGTCCCGGGTCACCTATTTCATTACCTGTTGCATATCGTAAATTAGCTGAAAATTCTGTAGTTGGAATTTTCGTGTAAATTGCCATTATTCCCCCGTCTGCATATTCGCCCTCATACAGTTGAGGTGTGGAAATAATAACAATTGAATCAATCTGCCCGACAGTAATTGGAAGTGCATTTAATTGCTTTAAATTTAAAAAGTCCAAGGAATATTTTTGACCATTTAATAACACAATCCAATCTTGACTTTTTATAAGATTATTAGGGTTTGAGTAATAACGAAAGCCATCCAAAGTGTAACTGTCCCATCTGTTTATTAATGAAAAAATATCTGATAATCTTTTTATACCTGAATTGGAGATCTCATTAGCGTAAATAATTTGATTATTGATATTATTATTATTCTGTGAATAATAATTAAAGACCATTATAAAAAACAACACACCTAAATACTTTTTCATTTCATAAATTCCATAAGCCAGTTAGGACTCTCAAACTTATGACTAATTCCGATTTGAAAATAAGTCAGTTCAAATGATGGATAAAAATATACCTTTTGATAATCAATCTTAGAAAATATGTACCATTCGTCAAATAATTTATGGGATAATTCAACACCAAAACCAAGGAGTAATTCCCTTTCAATTAAAAATCCTTCATGAACAAACATTTCTGGGGATATAAAGTCCATTTGTGCCATACCAAATTTTCCGTAAGGTGATATTTTGAAATTCAATGGGAGTTCAAATTCCTCACCCCAGTCAAGAAATGCAACAAGATAATTAAAATCTGGTTGTGCTGGTTTGTCTATACTAACACAATAAGAATAATTTAGTCCCAAACGAATATAGCCCAAATAAAAAGGAGTTTGTAAATAGCCGCTTAATCCTTCAACTGAATGCCAGTATTTATGAAATTCATTTTTATTGAAATTATATAAATATCCAGCGCCAATTTTTATGTTTTCAAAAGGAAATTTTTCTTGAGCAAAATTCAGGTTTAGACAGAAAAAATAAATTAAAATGTAAGAAAAGATATTTTTGTACATAAAAATTTTCTAAAATATATGCAAATATAATTTATAAATTTGGTAAGTCTAAATAATTTTTATTAAAGGCTTAAATTTTGTATTATCGTAAGTAAATTTTTTTTGTTTTATAAATATTTTATTAAAATTTTTTATGGATCTCTCATCAATATTCAACTCCGAAATTTACACTTGGGTAATAATTCCCTTGCTTATCTTTTTTGCAAGAATAATGGATGTTTCTATAGGAACGATTAGAATTATTTTCGTTTCGAGAAACAATAAATTGCTTGCTCCTATTCTTGGTTTTTTTGAAGTATTTATATGGTTGTTAGCAATTCAACAAGTGATGCAAAATCTGCACAATATTTTTTGTTATTTTGCTTATGCTACTGGTTTTGCTATGGGAAATCTACTTGGTATTTTTATTGAAGAAAAATTAGCAGTAGGCAAAGTCGTTATTCGAATAATTACTCAAAGATCAGCGACAGAACTCGTTTCAGAGTTAAATTCAAATGGTTATGGCGTTACTAATATTCCAGCTGAGGGCTCCAGAGGAAAAGTGAATGTTGTCTATACAATAATTGAACGGCACGATTTGGAAAAAGTTATTAAAATGGTTAATCACTTTAATCCGAAAGCATTTTATACGGTTGAAGATATTCGTTCTGTTAAGGAAGGGGTTTTCCCAGGAAAAAAGAAAAAGAAATTCAATCTTTTCCACAAACCACGAATATTGGACAAATTAAAATTTTACCATAAAACTGGTAATAAACAAAAAGAAAAATAATTTTCTTATAATATTATTGCAATTTAATTGATTTTATCCTACATTTGTAAACTTTTTTAAATAAAAATAGGAATTTTAACTTGATAGGAATTATTATTCAGGAAAAAGAAAACATTGACAGAGCAATAAAGAGATTTAAGAAGAAATATGAACGCTCGGGTATCTTAAAAGAATTCAAGAGACGGACATTCTTTCAGAAGCCATCAATAGAAAAACGCTTGGAAAGAATTAAAGCTAAACGACGTGCTGCAAGAGAAACCGCAAGAAGAAACGCTTAGCTTTTACAAATAATATTTTTTGAAGTGCTCAGTAATCTTATTAAACGCTTCATCAACATCATTACAAAATTCAATTAATTTTTTATCGTTTGCGCTAATCATTCCATTACTTAGTAGTGCATCGAAATTAATTATTTCATTCCAATACTTTTTATCATATACTAAAATGCAAATTTTCTTTCTGACTTTTTTCGTCTGAATTAAAGTTAATACTTCCATCAATTCATCCATTGTTCCAAAACCGCCCGGAAATGCAATCAATGCTTTTGCCAAGTAAATAAACCAAAATTTTCTCATAAAAAAGTAATGAAATTCAAACGCTAAATTCCTTTTCACATATTTATTGATATACTGTTCAGTTGGGATACTAATATTTAATCCAATAGAATCACCGCCAGCCAATTTTGCACCTTTGTTAGCAGCTTCCATAATACCTGGACCACCCCCACTACAGATTATAAATCTCTTCTGGTCTGTCTTAAGGTTCATAGACCAATTAGTTAATCGTTTTGATAATTCAACGGCATCTTCATAATATTTAGATAGTTCCAAAGACTTTTGTGCCTCCCGTATTTTTTTATTTGGGGAATCGTGATTTGAGTATTTATTTTTTGAGATGTTAGCCATTTTTTTTAATGCTTCTGCTCGGGATACTATTCTTGATGAACCAAAAAAGACAATCGTATCTGCAATTTTATTATCACGAAATCTGGCTTGTGGCTCGTAAAATTCAGAAAGAATTCGGACCGTTCTTGCATCAGGAGAATTAAGAAAATCTAAGTCTTTATAAGCTTTAGGTGGTTTATTATTCAATTTTATACCTCTTTCTAAAGATAATAATTTAAAAATAATATTTATAGTAGCAAAAATATAAAATATAGTTCGTAAGTCAAAACATTTACACACTAACGTTTGAAGGTGTTTTATTTATTTTATAAAATTTGCATTAAAAAAATTAGTATCCTCTAAACAATTAAAATTGAATTTTGTTTTTAAAAATTTTTTTATATTACATTATTAAATTAAAAATATTTATAACTTTGGGAGTAAATAAAATGAGAAAAATGACAGAAAATTCTCTTCACGAAGCATTTGCTGGAGAATCAATGGCACATATGAAATATGAAGCATTCAGTAAGGTTGCAGACAAAGAAGGATATAAAAATATTGCTCGCTTATTCAAAGCAATTGCCTACGCTGAACTGGTTCATGCAAATAATCATGCAAGAAATTTAGGAATAATTAAAACAACAGTTGAGAATTTGCAAACAGGAATCGATGGTGAAAATTTCGAGATTGAGGAAATGTATCCTGCCTATGATGCGATTGCAAAACTACAGGGTGAAAAGGGAGCTGAAAAATCATTTTTCTTTGCAATTGAAGCTGAAAAAATACATTCAGAAATGTATAAAGAGGCAAAACAAAATGTCGAAGCAGGTAAAGATCCTGATTACAAAGATATTTATATTTGTGATGTTTGTGGATATACTCATATCGGTGAGTTTGAAGGTAAATGTCCTATTTGTAATGCACCAAAGGATAGATTTACAAAGTTTTAATTTGAAACCTTAATTATTTTGTTTATTCTTATCTTATGTATTTTTAATATTTTAAAATTAATTTTTATCAATTTAAATGGAGTTAAAGATGAAAAAGTATGTATGCACAGTTTGCAATTATATTTATGACCCTGCTGAGGGAGATCCTGATAGTGGAATAGCACCAGGAACAGCTTTCGAAGATATACCCGAAGATTGGGTATGTCCATTATGTGGAGTTGGAAAAGAAGATTTTGAGGAGTTAAAAGATTAATGGCAATTCAGTTACTATGCAACGATGTTTATTCAATTGGTTCTCGTGATTGGGATAGGCGATTATTTGATGAATTAATTCCTTTGCCAGACGGAACAAGTTATAATGCTTATCTGATTAAAGGAAGTGAAAAAACCGCTTTAATTGATGCGGTTGACCCTAACAAAAAAAATGAGCTAATCAACAATTTAAAGCAATTAAACATTCAAAATCTTGATTATGTTATTTCTAATCATGCTGAACAGGATCATTCAGGAGCTATACCTGATGTATTGAAATTATATCCTTACAGCAAAGTTGTAACAAACTCAAAATGTAAGGAATTTCTGATTGACCATTTATTGATTGAGGAAAATCGTTTCATTACCATTGAAGATGGTGAATCTATTTCACTTGGTAACAAGACATTAGAATTTTATTTAACCCCTTGGGTTCATTGGCCGGAAACAATGGTTACCTACCTCAAGGAGAATAAGATACTATTTTCATGTGATTTTTTTGGCTCACACCTAGCCACAAGTGATCTTTTTGTTAAAGATGAATATAAAGTTATTTCTGATGCAAAAAGATATTACGCTGAGATTATGATGCCTTTTAGAACACAAATTGTAAAAAATATTCAGAAAATCGAGGAATTGAATTTTAATTATATCGCTCCTAGCCATGGACCAGTTTATGATAAACCTCAAATTATTATTGATGCCTACAAGGATTGGATTTCAGATAGAACTAACAACACAGTAATCATTCCTTATATTTCGATGCATGGTAGCACAGAATATATGGCAAATTATCTTACAGATAGTCTAATTTCAAAGGGTATTGCTGTTAAACTTTTTAATCTTTCTAAAACTGACTTGGGAGAGTTAGCAATGTCAATAGTTGATGCTACAACTCTTTTATTAGGAACCTCAACAGTCTTAGTCGGACCACACCCCGCAGCTTTTTATGCAACCGCGTTGGTCAACGCATTAAAACCAAAACTCAAATTTATTAGTGTCTTTGGTTCCTATGGTTGGGGTGGTAAAACTATCGAAATGATACAAGCTAATCTCAATAGACTAAATGTGCAGATTATTCCTCCGGTACAAATCAAAGGTCATCCTAGAAAGGAGGATTTGGATTTGCTTGAGAAATTAGCGGTTCAAGTTTATGAAAAACATAAAGCATTAAATCTATTATAAAAAATGAGGTGGTTTTGATAGATGAGAAATTAAAAGCTGTAATTGCATTTGCAATTGATAGAGAGGAAGAAGCAGTTCAGTTCTATCAGGATTTGCAGGGTAGAGTTAAATTTGAATCATTTAAAGATGTCTTGCGTGATTTTGAAGACATGGAAAAATCACACATAAGAGCATTAGAACAATTTGAAAAAAGTAATTTTATCCCAAGTGAACTTCCAATAGTTGAATCTCTTTCTATTGCTGAATACATTGTTGATGTTGAACCAAATGAAGAAATGGATTTTCAGGATATTATTATCATTGCAATGAAAAGAGAAGAAAAAGCTGAAAATCTCTATAGAAATTTGGCGGAAACTACTGAGAACAGGGATATTAAAAATTTATTTTTACGATTAGCGAATGAGGAAGCAAAACACAAAATCCATTTCGAAAAAATTTATGATGAAGAAGTTTTAAAAGAAAATTGAGGAGGATTCAAATGGCGTTACAAAATTTATTTCAAACTGCAGATTGGAAAGCGGAAAAACATAGTCCAGTAATCGAAATTATTGAAGCAGGAAATACAGTAACTGCAAATATTAGTATAGGAAAAGAAATTCCTCATCCTAATACTACAGAACATTATATTGCTTGGGTAGATGTATATTTTCATCCTAATGGAGAAAAATTCCCATACCATTTAGGGAAATACGAATTTGCTACACACGGCGCCTCAACAAGTGGCCCAAATACCAGCACGATCTTTTCTGAACCTTTTGTATCAATTAAATTTAAAACAGAGAAATCAGGGACAATTATTGCCTCATCATATTGTAACATTCATGGACTTTGGGCAAGTGAAGCAAAGCTGGAAGTATAAAATTGGTTTTTAAGTTAAAAAAAAATCCATAAGCATTATGACACTTATGGATTTTTCCTATTAAATTTAGAAATTTCAATAATTTGATTTGATAGTAACTTCACCATTATCAGTACCTATATCAACCACCACTCTAATTGTATGCTCACCAGTAACAGGTGTTGTTGTAATATATTCTACAAGAACTGATGAACCAACTATTGCTTCAATTGGCAATTGAGTTAAATCAACTTTACCAGAGTAATCAGTGCCATAGAGATTAATCCAAACTCCCCCCGTACCATTTGAAGAATAATTGGCGCCAGCTTGATTGAATGTTCCAGGAGTAGCTAAATAATGCATATCGTAGGAGCCATCATATAAATCATATTGTATATAGTCGGGCGTAGGAGATACTACGTGGATAGTAGCATTACCGGCTAAAGTATCTGCTAGCGTGCTTGTCATCCACGGAGATCTTGTGGTTCCAGAACCAGATGGTGCAAACAAACCCCAAGAAGGAGCATCAGTGAGCACAATAAATATTTTTTGTGCACCAGGACTCCAAGAAAAGTTTTGATAAGCATAATATAGTGCATCAAAACCACCCTCTGGGGTATCACCACCACCATATCCTTTATAAGAAGCTTCCAATCCATCAATGAATTGGTAAAGTGTGCCTGTCGAATCAAGGTTTGAAGTTAAATTATGATACTCTACAACTACAAAAGCGCCAGGATCTGTGTTAGACACTATTCCATTAATTGAAGCTGGGATTCTTGTATCATTATTATCAGAATAAGCGACTGCACCGCATTTAACATTTAATCCACGAGTCTTAAGATTATTTAAAAACTCTGTAATACTTTCTTTAACACCATCAATTGTTCCACCCATTGAACCAGTAACATCAATAATAAAAACTATGTTTGTTTCAAGCGATACGGCTTTCGATGTTAATGGAGTAATAAGAATTCCCTTAACGACTCCGTCTTCAACAATAGTTAAATTACTTGTTGTATAAGTAATTGGTGCTCCATTATGATAAAGACCACCAACATTGAGTTGAATTCTATCTGTTGTTCCTTCAGCAACTTTGACTCCTACAGCTGGTTTAAGGGGTCCGGTTTTTTCTGCTGGGGGTGATGTTCCTGGATCAGGTGGTATTGTATTATTTACTACCGGACCAGTACTGTCGTCTTTCTCACAACTGACATAGAATATTGTCATTATGAGCAATACAAGTAAGACGAATAAACGTTTCATACTTTTCTCCTTTTTATTAATTAAATGGTTAGAATTAAATCAATTTTGAGTAATTCTATTTTTGACTTAAAAATAAGGTAAATTATAAGAAGACTACTTCACTTACGATCAAGATTTTAAAAAATCGATTTTATTGAATTTACATTCAAGAAATATTTTCATTACAAAAATACAAAAATAAATTTACTGAATCAATGAAAAGTTTATTTATTTTTATTATATTGTAACCATTAAAAATAAAAATAAGGAAAAGAAAATCTGTTGATGGCAAAAGCTAGGCAATTGCTGCATAATAAGTTTTTATTATGTAGAGGAAAGTCCGAACTCCACAGGACAGGAAACCAGGTAATTACTGGGATTGATTGATGAAAATCAATTGGTACGGAAAGTGCCACAGAAAAAATACCGTCCCGAGTTATCGGGATAAGGGTGAAAAGGCAGGGTAAGAGCCTACCACTTTGGTAGTAATGCCAAAGGTTCTTTGAAAGAAGTATCCATTTGGATATTAAGGCAAACCCTTTCTGGAGCAAGATCAAGTAGAAGGTTTTCCTTTTTGGATAGAGGTTGTCCGCTTTCTAATGCCTTCGGGTAGATCGCTAGAGCTTTGGAGTGATTCAAAGTCAAGACAAATAATTGCCATTCCCAAGGGGAAGACAGAATTCGGCTTATATGCTTTGCCACTATTTTGTTGTTTTTGTCAACGGGTTTTCAGCGTAAAAAATGTTGAAAAAGAATTGGATTATTAGACAACACGGAGACCGCAATCAGATCCTTGCCCTTGCCGATACTTTAAATATTTCAAACGCACTAGCTAATTTGCTTATTCAACGAGGAATTACTAATTATTTTGAAGCTGAAAAATTCTTTAAACCTTCCATTAATTCATTATACGATCCATTTTTAATGGACGGGATGGAGAAAGCATCCAAGAGAGTGATTGATGCAATTATTAATAATGAGAATATTTGTATATATGGTGACTATGATGTGGATGGTACATGCGCTGCTGCTATTATGTATCTTTCTCTACAGAAGTTAAGTGCAAATTTAACTGTTTATATTCCAAATAGACTAAACGAAGGTTATGGAATATCAACACAAAGTATTTATGAGTTAAAGGACAAGGGTATTAATTTATTGATTTCTGTTGATTGTGGTATTACTGCAGTTGCAGAAATCAATCTTGCAAAGGAGTTAGGAATTGATACTATTATCTGCGATCATCACCAACCAAAGGAAGAGCTACCCGACGCGTATGCAATTCTTGACCCATTAAAACCAGGGTGTAATTATCCATATAAATATTTGTCAGGTGCTGGTGTTGCGTTTAAACTTGTTAGGGCAATCTATGATCGAATTGGAAAAAAGGAAGTTACGCTTGATTGCTTAGATCTAGTTGCTCTTTCGGCTGCTGCTGATATTGTACCGCTCACAGATGAAAATAGAATTCTTGTAAAAGAAGGAATTGAAAGAATAAATTCAAATCCCCGTCCAGGTATTGAAGCATTAATTAAAAGTGCAAGAGTCGAAAAAGGGAGTTTAACATCAGGCCAAATAGTCTTTACTTTGGCACCAAGAATAAATGCTGTGGGAAGGATGGGTGATGCAAATCCCGCTTTCGAATTATTTATAACAGATGACCCATTACGTGCAATAGAACTTGCTAATAAATTAGAATTTGAAAATTTTGAAAGAAGAAAAATTGATGAAGCAACTTTTACTCATGCCGTTGAATTGGTAGAAAATAATATTGATTTGGATAATGAAGTCGCTATCGTTCTTCACAATGACAACTGGCATCCTGGTGTTATTGGAATAGTTGCCTCCCGACTTGTGGAGAAATATTATCGGCCAGCAATAATGCTTACGACTATTGACGGTATCGCTCGAGGTTCTGCAAGAAGTATAAATGGATTCAATATTTATCAAGCTCTGGAAGAAACGAAAGATTTATTACTACAATTTGGTGGACATCAAGCAGCTGCAGGTGTCGCACTTGAAATAAATAAAATAGCTGAGTTCCGATATAAATTCAATAAGGTGCTAAAAACTATTCTTCCAATTGAAGATATTTTACCAGAAATTGTTGTTGATTCAAAAATTAATTTCAACGACATTACACCAAAGTTTATAAGAATATTGGATAGATTTGCACCATTTGGCCCCGGAAATTTAAGACCAATTTTTCTTGCTGAGAATATCTCCTTAAGACATCCACCGCGGGTAGTAGGAACTAATCACCTGATACTCATCTTATATCAACAGACGAATATTAAAGTTTTTGATACGGTGGGTTTTAATCTCGGAAATTTTGCTGATTTAATTGATAAAGACAAGCATAATATTGATATTGTATTTTCAATTGATAAAATGATGAAAGGGGATAAAGAATTTCCACAATTAAAAATTAAAGATATAAACATTAAAGATAAATGCTAAAATTTTTAGGAGATTTATATGTCTGGACATTCAAAGTGGGCAACAATAAAAAGGAAAAAAGCAGCAACAGATGTAAAGAGAGGAAAATTATTTACCAAATTAATAAAGGAATTAACAGTTGCAGCAAGACAGGGGGGAGGTGATATCAATGCAAACCCTCGCTTACGTCTTGCGTATGATAATGCACGTTCAGCAAATATGCCTATAGACAATATAGAGCGAGCAATCAAAAAAGCAACTGGTGAAGTTGAAGGCGCAAATTATCTTGAGATAACCTATGAAGGTTATGGACCCGGGGGAGTAGCTATTTTAGTTGAAAGTGTTACAGATAACAAGAATAGAACAGTAGCTGAAGTTCGGCACCTTTTCAGTAAGCATGGAGGTGGTTTGGGCGAGACGGGTTCGGTAGCTTGGATGTTTGATAGAAATGGAATTATATCTTTACCAAAAGAGGGTAAGACAGAAGACGATGTTATGGAAATAATAATTGAATCTGGGGCTGAGGATTTACAAACAGAAGAAGACTTTTTTGAAGTTACTACCACTGTTGAAAATTTTGAAAACATCCGTAGGACACTAATTGAGAAAGGTCACAAAATTGAGAATGCTCAACTTGAATGGGTAGCAAAAAATACAGTTGAGGTTAAAGGGGAAAAAGCCGAAAAATTGATGAAACTTATTGAAGATCTTGAAGATTTAGATGATGTACAAAATGTGTATTCAAACGCTGATTTTATTGAAGAATAATATAAATGAAAATAATAGGAATTGATCCCGGCACAAATCAAACTGGTTATGGAATAATTTCTCAAAGTGGGAAAGAATTTACTTACAATCATTCTGGGGTGATTTCTTTACCTAAGAGTTGCCAAATGTCAGAACGGTTAAAAATCATTTATCGGGAATTGAATAAAGTTATTAAATTTTATAAACCTGATATTGCTGTCATTGAAACTGCATTCTATGGTAAAAATATTCAGTCAACTTTAAAGTTAGGTTATGCAAGAGGAATTGCAATTCTTGTTTCAGCCAATAATAATTTGCAGATTGAAGAATATTCACCAAGAGAAATTAAAAAAGCGGTTGTTGGAAATGGTTCAGCTTCAAAGCAGCAGGTTCAATATATGATTAAATCCACCTTTGGATTAAAACATAGAATGAAATTTGATGAAAGCGATTCACTCGCCGTTGCAATGTGTTATGCTTTACGAAATAAAACAGGTAAGAGTAAACTTAAAAGTTGGAATGCTTTTATTCAGGAAAATCCAGATAGAATTGTAAAAAATTAAATAAAAAAATATGATTGGATATTTGACAGGTATAATAATCTCAAAGAAACCTACAAAATTATTATTAGATGTAAATGGCGTTGGATACAATGTGAATATACCAATAAATACATTTGAGAAGTTGGGTGAAATTGGGGATAAGGTATCTTTATTCATTTTTCTATACGTTAAAGAAGATGCACTTGATATGTATGGTTTTTTTACTTTATCTGAAAAAGAAATGTTTGAATTGTTGATAAGTGTAAGTGGTATCGGTCCTAAAATAGCCTTGAGCATTTTATCAGGAATTCAAATAGACGATTTGAAAGAAGCATTACAAATAGGTGATTTATCAAGAATTGTTGCCGTGCCAGGAATCGGAAGAAAAACGGCTGAAAGATTGTTGGTTGAATTAAAAGATAAAGTGGAACGAATTACTTCGGGACAAGAACCAATCAGCGATTCCTCTTACAGAATTCGTAATGATGCGGTAACAGCACTTATAAATCTTGGATATAACCAAAAACTTGCAGAGAAAGAAGTTAGAAAAATTCTTGAAATCACACCAAAACTTTCAATTGAAGAATTAATTAAAGAAGTTTTGCAAATAATGAATAGATAAGAATTTGGTATTCTGAGAAATAAAACTTTTGTCTTAAAAATCTCTGACCTGAATTGTTTATTTAAGTAGAATTATTTTTCGTACTTCAGTAAAAGAACCCACAGTCATCTTTACAAAGTACATTCCTCCGGGTAATCCACCATCGAAAGCATTTGAATCGAAAATTATTTCATGTGTACCCGAAGTCATTATTTGATTGACCAATGTTGAGATTTCTTTACCCAGCAAATCGTAAACTTTAATGGTAACGAAAATCTGTTCAGACAAAGAATATTTTATTGTCGTCGAAGGATTAAATGGATTAGGATAATTTTGATGTAATTGATATTTTTTTATTTGTGTAATTTTGTCTTCGATTAAATTTGATGATGTTAGCTTGTAAGAAATAAATGGAATTGAACTTTTGTCGGTAGAAAAACTTGAATAACCAGAAATTAGAATTGGCATTTGTCCATAGAAATAATTGGTTAAAAAGAAAAATATGATTATATGTTTTATAAATTTCATAAAATTTTCAACTCCTGTAGCAAAAATAATAAAAAATTAGAAATATTGTGAAAATTTTAAAATTTATTTTCTTTTAAGTTGTGCTTTTTTATAAATTTCGATGTATTTTTTTGCAGAGTTTTCCCAAGAATAATCTCTATTCATTCCATTTAGCTGAATTTTTTCCCATATTGGTTTATTGTAATAATCACCAATTGATCTTTTTATAGAACTAATTAGTGCGTATGAGGAATAGTCAACAAATGAAAAACCATTCCCTATATCTAATCCATATCCATTAAATTCATTCCAATCATTTACCGTGTCTGCTAATCCCCCGGTTTTCCGTACAACAGGAACGGTTCCATATTTGAGTGAATAAATTTGATTTAATCCGCATGGCTCATATTTGGATGGCATTAAAAAAATATCAGAACCGGCTTCTATTAAATGTGCTAGTTCGTTGTTGTATCCAATATATACACCCACTTTATTTGGGAAAGTCCTGACATAATAATTAAACATTTCCTCATATTCATACTCACCCGTGCCAAGAACAACAAAATATAAATCCAAATTCATTAAATCGGGCATTATTTGTTGAATTAAATCGAACCCTTTTTGAATAGCCAACCGGGAAACAATTCCAAGCAATGGTACATTTTTTTTGTATCCAATATTGAAAGTTTTAAGAAGATGCTTCTTATTATTTTCTTTTCCTTCTAAATTTTCTTTTGAATAGTTGAAAGGAATTAATTTATCTATTTTAGGATTCCAAATTTTATAATCAACTCCATTAAGTATACCATACAAATCATTTTTCCTATAGCGTAGAACCGCTTCCATCCCTTCTCCATATTCAGGAGTTAAAATTTCCTTAGCGTAAGTTTCGCTAACGGTATTTATTACGTCTGCAAAAGAAATTCCGGTTTTCATAAAATTGAACATATTTTCGTGTTCGACTTTATCAAGTGGAAGATTTAGTCTTCCTAAGACCTCAGTTTTATTAATTGTGTCAAGTGGAAACTTACCTTGATAGGCTATGTTATGGATTGTAAAAAGAGTTGCAGTTTTGTCAAATAATCGGTCCCAATTGTAATTGCTTTTAATCATGAGAGGGAGTAATCCAGTCTGCCAATCATTGCAATGGATTATATCTGCTGACCAATAAAGACGTTGTATCGTTTCAATGACCGCTTTCGACAAGATGATGAATCTTTCGTCTTCGTCAGGGTCATTGGTATAAAATTTATTCCGATGAAAAAACCAAGGACAATCAAAAAAATAAACTTCGACCTTACTAGTAGGCAAGAAACCTTTGAAAACATGTACATCATAAATTTTATTAAGAATTCTGATTTTTAGAGGATTTATATTATGTAAATATTCTAACTTACGAACCGAGGCGTCGATTGAATAATATTTTGGTGTAAAGATTTTTACATTATGTTTTTTCTTAGAGAGTTCAAGAGGCAAAGCTCCCGATACATCTGCAAGCCCACCTGTTTTTGAAAAGGGAATTACTTCACTTGTAACAAACGCAATATTCATTCACTACTATTTTTATTTCTTGAAATTCACAATTAATCTAACGGACAAATTTCCACCAATAATAGTATTTACTTTCTAGATCCGCTTCTGATGGCATAGGAAAGAATTTCATTTCGTCTCCTTCGCAGAACCAAAATCCATGACGAATTAACTTGTAAGAAATAAATCTCATCAAACTACCAAGACTAACAGTTTTTGTAAATTTTTCAGGATTGTTCTGCATATCTTTTATACAATCGTAAAATCTGTAAGGATTAACAGCAGGTAGGTCAATAGTAAAGATTTCTTTGTTAGTGTTAATCTCAATAAATTTCTGTATATTAAAATCAATTTGTGTGAATAGAATTTTTGGTGCTCCTTTAGAACGAGTTTGAGTAGTAATAAATTTTCCAAAATCCCTTTGATCCAACGTTGATGCAACAAAGGTTTCCAATGGAGTAATTTCCTGATATAACCGTATCAGTCCGGGTTCGTTGTAAGCTTTATATTCTGCCGGTTCGAGCGGTAGGACTTTTCCATTATGCGTGCATAAATAGAATTTTTGTATTGCCTGCAAGTCTACATTTTCCAAAACTTTATAAGAACAAACAAACTTAGTTTTTTTTGGTGAACCATCTGGATGAGGAACAGTTAATTCTAAGTATTTATCAATGTCAAAATATGGATTTCTAAATTTGATATCTAATTCCGCAAATATAACCTTACCGATAAAATGCTTTTCGCTTGCTGTTGTATAATAGTCCCCAAATTCTTCAGGATTTAATTGTGATGCTACCAATGCATTGATTGGGAAAACCAGCATATACAAATGATTTTCACGATTTTTCATAATTTACCCATAATATATAATTTAACTTACAAAGGTATTTATAAATTTGTTAACGAGCAATATTTGGATTTACTCAACAAAAATATTATTTTTTTTAGTTAAATTTATATTTTACTAAAGAAGGATAAAATGGCAAAGAAATTTTTATTACTTATTCTTTTTCTTTTTACGATACCTTTCTTCGCTCAAGTAAGCAAACCGGAATAGGGAACCGATGTCCTCGTTTGGGATAGAGAACCGGTGGGTAAACCATATGCAATGAAAGCAAATAATGGCGACCTGTATATTGCAATTCCAGATACTAATTCTTCAAATAATCATTGCATGACAGTTCTAAAATCTACCGACGCTGGCGATACATGGAATTATTATACTGCTATGATTCCATCAACAAAAGTTATAACTAAGATAAAAATGGTTCAGACGGGTCTTGATTGGATTTTTTTATTTTACTTAACAAAGACTGGCGAAATTTGGTCTTTTCAATTAAACCCAGTTAAAAAACATATAAAATTTGGAGATAACTTCAGAGACTTGATGAAATAATTTTTTTTATATTATATTTGCATACTTAATTTATTATTGCTTTTCTATATAATAATAATTAAGTTTATTTAAAAAATGTAAAATCGAAAAAATAATCAAGGGGCAACAAGCCCCTTGTTTTAATAATATACATAATTTTTTATGGATTAAACATTTTAGTAAGTTGGTATTATAAAAAAACAGGCAGTTGAGAATTGATTATAAATATAAAGATATGGATATTAAGAAAAATTATCTTTTGTTTTCTTATGCTAATTTTTTCCTGTGATGCACCGAGGGATAATATTTTAGATCCAAATAATTCCGACAATCAGATTTTCACTATTCAAGGAAGAGTGATTACTACACGAATACCTGCAACTGGTTTAAATAATGTCTCAATATATTTTCAAAATGCAAATCTGTATACAAATACTGATAAAAATGGATACTTTAAGATTGTTGCAGTTTCCTTAAAAGATGGTTGGTTGTACTTTGATAAATCAGGATATTTTTCAGACTCCATATTTGTTGAATGGGGTAGTGATAAAACGAAAAATTTACTGAGCAATCTAAATTCCATACAATTAATTTCTGATTTATCCTTCTACAGTATTACTATAAATAGGATTGGAACAGAACCAATCTATAGAATTGGTATTAAATTACAAATTATTGATGAAGAAAATGATGCAGATTCTATATTTCTTACTAACAACGAATTGAAATTTTCAAAACTACTTAATTATAATTCATCCCAATCGCAGTATGAATCAATATTTAATTTAAATGAATTAGGAATCAAACCCGTTGGCGATTTAATAGGTAAGGATTTTATAATTAGAGTTAAGGACAAATATTTAAGAGATTTTAATATTGGTACTGCAAGCATTAAAAGGATAATTTATCAAGTAATACAGTTAAGAGAACCAATAGATTATCAAGTTGTGCCCCCGACACAACTTTTTAAATGGACAAGGTTTGAACCGGGATTTCAATTTTACTACAAAATTGAAATTTATACTAATGAAGTTAATCCAGAACTTGTTCATGAAGTTGATAATATCCCCTCGAATGAGATACAATATCAATCTACAAAAACACTTGATAGTGGAGAATATTTTTGGGTTATGTGGTGTATAGATGAATTTGGGAATCAATCACAATCTAAACCGGCATCTTTTGTAGTTCAATAAAAAGAGTTTAATATGAATTTAAAAGAAATGGATAAAAATAATTTTTCGAATGAGCAAATTGAGGTTTTATTTGAAGTAAGCAAAAATTTGAATTTTGCCGAGGATATTGCTTCTGTAGTTGAGAAGTCCCTTGATTGGATAATAAAATTTTTAGAAGTTGAGCGTGCTATTTTTGTTAAATATCATTCGGATGAAAATGATTTTACAATAATTTCCGCAAGAAATATTCAACAAGATACTATTACAAATTTGAACTTATTTTCATCAGGAATTTTAAGAGAAATTGTTAAAAGCAGAAAACCATTTCTTCATCACGATGTTCAAAGCGATCCACATTTTTCTCAGTATGAAAGCATTCAAATTCATCAAATTAAATCTATACTGGGTGTCCCAATTTTTCAAAGTGATAATCTTTGGGGTGTGATTTTAGTGGATAGTTACAAAAATAGAAAAAATTTCACTGAAGAGAATTTGTTCTTCCTTGAGTTTTTTGGTTTACTTATATCTCTTGCACTGAATAAAATTATTCAAATACAAAAATTGAAAGATGAATATGAAATTTTATCAAACAGACTTGGTGCAATTGATGAGATACCAGAAATA
>JAFGID010000086.1 GCA_016929735.1 Ignavibacteriales bacterium
GAAGCAATCGAAACTGCTGCTCTTCTCATTTGACTAACTAAACCGAATATTTCATTCTTTGGAAAATCCGCAGTATATTCGTAAACTTTTTTTACTAACCCAATTGAATCTTGCCACACTTCATATTTTCTAAAATTCCTCATTTAATTCCTCCACTTATTAAAAAAATATCAACCGCCAATAGCTAACAGCCAAAAGCCAACAGCCAACAACTAAAAGCCAACAGCCAATAGCTAAAAGCCAATATTCACATTTATCAAATTATTAAAATTCGGTTGCTCCTTAATTTCTTCTTTATTATGAATTTCGCAAATATACTCTCCGACAAAATAACCAAGACAAGCACCCAGAAATACATCAGAGGTCCAGTGATAATTCTGATAGACTCTGGATATTGCAGTTAAGAATGCAGGTATATAAATAATTACCTTTAAATCTTTGTTGGTTGTATTTTTCGAAAGTATTGTTGACATAGAAAATGCAAGAGTTGTATGTCCTGATGGCAGGGACCAATAATCTTCTAACTTAAAATAAAAAGGTTGAAAGTCAAAAGGTTCGTCGGTCATATTTGGCCTAACTCTTCCTAAAAAATTTTTTAATATCGCAAGTGCTGATAAATTATAAGTTAATGATTGATATATTTCAAAACCTATTTTTTTATTTACAACGTTATCAGTAGCAATACCATGCATTGTGAAAATACTCCCAACAATAAATGAAGTTATTGGCTCCCCCCATATTCTTCCTGTTTCAATCAGAAAAGCATTGTCATAAGTTCTATCGGTCATCGAAAAATTTTTTATTGGTTTGTCAAGATGCATTAAAGAATATGTCCCTCCTCCCACTAATAGTAATTTTATATAATCCTCAGTTGCCCAATTTTTAGGCTGCGTTAAAAAATTGACATATTCGTTAAAGAATTGTTTTGTATCATATTTATTTTGTGAGTAACAAAAAAAAGTAAAGCTTAATAACAGCAAAATCGTAAAATTTAATTTTTTCTTCAATGATAAAAACTTTTTATTGATTACAATTAAAAAATAATTAAATAAGTTGAAATAGCCAAGATTTGTTCAATTTCTATTATTATTTTGCTATAAAATTTTAGAACCCTTTGAAAAATTATATGTTCGTCATTCTGAATAGCAATTTATTGGATTGAAGTATCTCAAAATAAGATATTTCATTCGATAAGTCGGATTCAATTTGACAAGTTTATTGTTTTCAAAGCTTCCATTTACAATAAAACGCTAAAAATCCAAGCGTGTAAAAATTTGTATTATTCAAAATTTCAATTGTATAAGTCTGAATTTTTCACTACTTTTAATTAAAAAGAAAAAAATATTTCTATGAAATTCCAAATTATTACACTCGCAATTACTTTATCAATATTTTCAACAACACTCGGAGCAGATAATATTGAAATCAAATCGTTAAGAGTATATCCTAAAAATAGTGAAATTGAATTGCCTGTATTGGATTTATTACTTAATGATAAAAATACTATAACGATAGAATTTGATATTAAAACAGAATTCGAACCACAACTTAACATCATATTTAAATTTTGCGATGAAGAATGGCATCCATACGATAATATATTTTTAAGGAACGAAACGAAAAACACCGCTTACAATCTTTCGTTTACAAGATTACCAATGCGAATTACAAACGCAAGCTATCATTACAAGGGAACTTTTCCTAATAAAGATGTTTCATTTCCATTTTCGGGTAAATGGATGTTTTTCGTGGTTGACCCGTATGACGAAAATACAGTTTATGCCTCAGGAAAATTTTATGTAATTCAACCAAGAGTGAATCTGACTGCTTCATTAAAAAAATATCTTCTAAGTGCAAATGAAAGTTCAACTTTGCCTGAAGATAGAACATATTTTACAAGAGTAGACTTCTCACTTCCCGATGAATTTCCACAAACAATTTTTCCAGCGGAAATCAGTCATATTGAGATTATCAGAAATCAAGAAACAAACAATCCAATAATAATTAAACAGACTGACAACGACCAGACAAGATATTGTGAATGGGTAGGTGCAAATAGTTTTTCTTTTTTTGCTTTGGACATTCAACCCGGCAATGAATACAGACAGACAAATTTAATGGATATTAACAGATTTTCTTATCCAGTTACAAATGCTCAATTGGACGAAATTGAAACCTCAAGATTTTTTATCAAAGGTAAAAAAGATAATAACGGTGGTTTCTTCCTAATGAATTATACGAATGCTTATGCTGAATACTTAAATGTTAATTTCTCAATTCAGATGCCTTATGATTTTTATAAAAGTATTTTTTTAGTGGGTGCATTCAACAATTGGCAACTTTTACCTGAATACGAAATGAAAAGAGACAACAATGCAATTTATAGAAAGCAAATCGAACTTAAGCGTGGAGTTTATGATTATCAATATGTGGTTGCTGATTTCGACGGTAAAAAAATAACTAACGAAGACTGGATTTATCTCGAAGGAAATTTTTGGGAAACGAGAAATATTCTTTCAATTTTTCTTTATTACGACAATCCTAACTTAGGTGGATACAGCGAAATAATTGGATATTTAAATATAGTTAGCGATAAGATATGGATAGAATAAATCACGGAATAATAGGTGTTGGACATCTTGGAAAACTTCATACAAAACTGACTAAGGAAGTTAATAACTGCAACTTAGTTGGTATTTATGATGCCGATAAAGAAAAAGCAAAAATTGTCAGCCAAGAATTTAATATCCCCTTTTTCGATTCATTAGAGGAATTATCTGAAAAGATTGATTCAGTTTCAATTGTATCTTCAACTACATCTCATTATGAGATAGCAAAATTTTTCATAGAAAAGAAAAAACATATTTTTATTGAGAAACCAATTACTGCAACAATTCAGCAGGCAGAAGAAATAGTCAAATTAGCGGATGAGAAACAATTAAAACTACAAGTCGGACATATCGAGAGATTTAATCCTGCATTGATATCGCTTGACAAATATAAATTAGAACCAAAATTTATTCAGACAGATCGGCTTGCACAATTCGATCCGAGAGGTGCTGACGTAGCAGTTGTCCTCGATTTGATGATACACGATATTGATATTATTCTAACCTTAATAAAGAGTGAAGTAAAAAGCATTTATGCTAGTGGTGTCCCTGTTGTTTCTGACAGCATAGACATCGCAAATGCCCGCATTGAATTTGAGAATGGTGCTGTTGCAAATATTACAGCAAGCAGAATATCACAAAAGAAAATGAGAAAGATGAGAATCTTTCAGCAGGATGCTTATATTTCTATAGATTTTAATACGGGCGTATCCGAAGTATTTAAATTATTTGATGGTAAATCTGATGAGAGTTCCAGTTTTATTTCTTTAGGCGAGATTGGTGTTGGTGATAAGAAAAAAATAATTATTTATGAACAACCGGAAATTAAAGATATTAACGCACTTCAATATGAAATACAATTATTTATTGATTGCATATTTAACAACACAGCACCAGTTGTAAGTGGTTATGACGGATTAAAAGCATTAAAAGTAGCCGAACTAATCATTAACAAAATTAAGGAGACAAAACAATGAAGAAATTATTCGTTCTTGCCATTGCTGTTTCTCTTCTTCTCACATCTTGTAGTATTTTTGATACTATTGAAAACATTCAGCGATTAAGATTCAAATTAAGTTCAATCGCAGATTTCAAGGTATCTGATATTTCAATTGCTTCCAAAAATAGCTATAGTGATTTTTCACCTGTCGAAATACTGAAATTAACATCAAGTATTTTGGATGGGAAACTACCAATTCAGTTTGTTCTTAACCTTGATGCAAAAAATCCAAATGATGGAACCGGTGGAAGCCCAAGAACAAACCTCACAATCGAATCATTCCCGTGGCGATTATTTATTGATAATAAGGAAACAATTGCAGGCAACATTGGTAACCCCATTTCTGTTCCGGGTGTCGGTGAATCAACAATTATTCCTCTAACCTTAGAATTGGATCTTTTTAAGTTTTTTGAAAATAATTCTTTGGAAAGTTTGCTCAACATCGCACTTAAATTAGGTGGAGCTGAAGGTAAACCGACGGATTTGCAATTAGTTGCTGACCCTGTTCTAGGTACACCTCTTGGCAACTTAAAATATCCTAATGAAATTACCGTAGTTGATTTCGAATGGAGATAACATTATTCTATGGAATATTTTAATTAAGAATTAGGTTAATAAAATTCGGAAATTTTATTCTTCCCCTCTTCTTAAAACGGAGAGGGGTTTTTTATCACCATAAAAATGAAAATAATATTACTGCAAGATAAAATGAATATTTATAATTAAATTTGCATATTCATTTATTCGAATTTATTTCTGATGCCAGTAAAATTTATAAAATTATTTCCTATTCTATTTGCAATACTTATTAGCAGTAACCTTACTTACTCAATTAACTTACAGGAAGTAACAGACACTACTAATCGAGTAGATTCTACCTCTATATCTGTAATAGATACCATAATACAAAAAAAAACGTCAGACATTGATGATGTTGTATATTCATCCGCAACCGACTCAATAATTTTCTTTATCTCAGATAAGAAAATGGAAATAAATGGGCGAGGTGAAATTAAGTATAAGCAGACAAAATTAAATGCAGGCAGGATAATAATGGACTTCAATACAAATGATATTGAAGCCGAAGGAATTGTTGACCCGAAAGATTCAACAGGAACAAGAATAATTCAGACACCTGTCCTTGCCGAAGAAAATGAAACGTATGAAGGTAAAAAATTAAAATACAATTTTAAGACACGCAAGGGATTAATTTCTTATGCAAAGAGCGAAACACAAGGTTCGATCTATCGCGGAGAAAAAATAAAAAAGGTTGATAAAGACACATATTTTATTGAAAATGCACAATTTACAACCTGCGACGCTGATACGCCTCATACTCATTTTGCAGCAGAAGAAATGAAATATATTAACAAAGATAAAATAGTAGCTCGATGGATTTGGATGTATATAGAAGGAGTTCCGCTTCCCGTTCCACTTCCTTTTGGAGTTTTTCCAAATGAAACCGGAAGGAGGTCGGGTTTCATCATGCCTTCTTGGGGAGTTTCGTTTGATAAAGGACAATACTTCGATAACTTCGGATTTTTCTGGGCAATTAATGATAATATGGATTATAAAATAAATGCAGATTACTTCCTTCAAGGTGGTTACAGGTTGAGGAATCAATTTCGATATGTAAAGAGATATGAATTTAGTGGAACAGTTAATGCAGATTATGACCATACGCATAAAAATGAACCAACTGATATAGATTATGAAGAGTACAGAAATTACAGAATAAGCGTAATTCATAATCAAAAAATAACTCCAACGATGGGTATTGATGCTAATTTAAATTTTATGTCAAATAGTTTTTTAGAAAACACAAGCACAAATTATAACGATAGATTAACGCAGAATATTACATCGAATGCAACATTCAGGGAAAGATGGGAAGAATCAGGTTGGAATTTGGTAGTCAACTATAGCCGTTCGCAAAATCTTTCAACTGGTAATATCACAGAAACACTTCCAAATATTTCAATAAGTAAAAATACAACATACCCCTTCCAATCAAAAAGAGGAGGAGCGAAAAAGGATTGGTATGAGTTCCTTAATTTCAATTATTCAGGAAGATTTCTGAACAGAAGAGTAAAAGAACAAGGAGACTTAATTACACGAGGTGGTTTTCAACATGATTTGAATTTAGGTGCATCACCAAAAATCGGTTACTTCAATATTTCACCAAGAATAAGCTACCAAGAAAAATGGTATAATAAATTTATTTCGAAGGATCCGACCACTATACCTGTCTATGATTCAACAAATACCCAAATCGGTGAAAGCAACCAGATAGTTACAAATGATATAAATGAAATAAGTATAGTAAGAACTTTCAATGCAAGTGTCTCAGCTTCGACAAAATTATATGGTACTTGGAATATAAATGCATTTGGAATTGATGGTTTTAGGCATACAATTTTACCAAGTGTTTCTTACAACTATCAACCGGATTTTTCTGATGAATTTTGGAATTATTACGATGTATATCAGGATACAAGTGGAAAGTATATTCAATATGATAAATATCAGAGAGAAGTTTTTGGAGGAGCACCAAGGGGAGAGCAACAGGCAATTAATTTTTCAATAGGGAATGTTTTCGAAATTAAAACTTCTAAGGACCCGACCGACACAACATCGAAGCAAGAAAAAATTCAGTTGTTAAATTTAAACCTTAGTTCGGGATATAATTTTGCAGCAGATAGCATAAAACTCTCAAATTTATATATGAGCTTCCGAACTCAAATTGCTGGATTCTTAGATTTCAATGGAAGTTCTACTTTCTCATTTTATGATTATAAAATTACTGATAAAGGAGAGAGGATACTTGTTAACCAATTTCTGATTAATAATGGTAAAGGGTTAATGAGACTAACAAACTTTTCATTCTCTGTTAGCACTTCCCTCTCTGGTGAAAAGCTCAAAGGTAAAACAACAACCAAAGGGAAAGACGAAGAAATTCAGGATGGAATAATGACACCCCGACCAGCTGAATATATTGGCATTTACAAAGAAGAACCAGCAGATTTTTCAATACCATGGAATCTATCATTGAGTTATAATTACAA
>JAFGID010000087.1 GCA_016929735.1 Ignavibacteriales bacterium
ACCGGGAGATAAAGTTTTAATAAGTGGTCCTTATGGTGAATTCTATGCAAAAGATACTGACAACGAGATGGTTTTTATTGGCGGTGGTGCTGGAATGGCTCCTATGCGTTCACATATTTTTGACCAATTAATACGACTTAAATCTAAACGCAAAATGACTTTCTGGTATGGTGCAAGAAGTTTAAGGGAGATGTTTTATGTTGAAGAATTCAATAAGCTTGCAAAAGATAATCCAAATTTTGAATGGTTCATCGGCTTATCAGAACCACTGCCTGAAGACAATTGGACAGGCCCAATCGGTTTTATCCATCAAATACTTTACGATATGTATCTAAGCAAACATCCCGCTCCCGAAGATTGCGAATACTACCTCTGCGGTCCTCCGATGATGAATTCTGCTGTCCTAAAAATGCTCGACGATCTAGGAGTTGAAAATGAAAATATTATGTTTGATGATTTTGGGGTGTGATGATATTTAATTTACCTAAGTCTTGACATTGTCAATATATTGTATTATTTTTTGACTACAAATATAGTCATTTGACTATATTAGCAGTCATTTAATAATATGGTAGTGAACAAAGTATTAAATAATATTTTCAGTACTTATAGCAATATTGCTATACTTCGTGTATTGAATGAAAGAAAAGTTGGAGTATCGGGTCGTGAGGTTGCCAGACTTGCTGATATTAACCTTCGTTCGGCACAAGTAGCATTATCAAATCTTGTTGACTTAAAAATTGTTAATCTTAATAAAGGCAATCGCGAAAATCTTTACACATTAAATCGTGATTGTTTCATATCAAAAAATATTATAACAAAAATATTTGAAAGCGAGAAACGACTTGTTGAAAAAATATTTTTAGCGATAAAGAAATCTCTTCAAAATTATACAGAGAGCGTTATTCTTTTTGGTAGTGTGGCACGAGAAGAAGAAACAAAAACCAGCGATTTTGATATTTGTATTATTTACAAAAATAACAGAAAAATAATTGAAGAGAGCGTTAGCGAATTAAGAGATAATCTTTACCTTGAATTCGGAATTACACTAGCACCTTATTATATTACCAAAAAAGATTTTTTCAAAAGTATCGAACAGAAAAAATCACCTATAAACGAATTGCTAAAAGAACACAAAATAATTGCAGGTAAATCATTAAAGGAATTATTAAATGGTTAAAAAGATACCAAAGAAAAAATATGAAATAAATACGCATAAGAAATTTTTTGAAATATCAAATAGTTTTTATGAAGCAGGAAAGCTTGCTTTTGATTTTGAATATTATAATGCAGCCGGTGTTTTGATAATACATTCTGCTATTGCACTTTCAGATGCATTGACCATTAAATATTCTTCCACAAAATCAGCAGGTGAGAATCATTATGAAATTATTCACCTAATAAAAGATGTAATTCCATATTCTGAAGATATGTCTAAAGCAATAAATCATCTTTCTAGATTGATAGATTATAAAACAAATATTTCATACTCAGGCGATTTTTATTCAAAAAGCGATGTTAGTAAACTAATTAAATACTACGAAAGATTTTCAATCTGGGCTAAAAAATTGTTTTGAAATATTATAAAAGCGTATATAAGGTATTATGATTTTGGGGTGTAGAAATTTAATTTAAAAATCAAATTGACAAAATTTATAACTCAATAAATTTTATTATTTTAATCAAATATCACCACTTAATCAGCGTTTAGAAGTTGATATTTTCATCATTATTAAAATTCCTTTTGCATTTCAATAATATTTAGTTATTTTTCAATAACAATTAAAATTAAATTCAGTAAAAACATATAAGAATAAATATTAAAACCTTGGGGGCAAGATTCCAAGGTTTTTATGTTTTAAAATCAACAAGAAACAAATAAATTAATTATTTTTTTAGAATTACAAGGAGACGAAATGAGAACAATTAAAATTTTAACTTTTTTACTTTTAGCCACCTCCCATTTATTTGCCTCTAATATTTCCGTAAGCGGAGATATTTCAACTAATACTGTCTGGTCGGTTGATACTGTATTTGTCACTGATACTGTAACTGTTCTAGATGGGATTACACTAACAATTAATCCTGGTACATTAGTCCTTTTCCAGGGTTATTATCCGTTAAAAGTAAATGGAAGATTATTAGCAATAGGAACCGAATCAAATAAAATAACATTTACAGTTGAGGATACTACATACTTTTGGCATACTAATGATGAACTTGGAGCATGGCACGGGATAAGATTTAATAATGTACCTATTACAAATGATACTTCAAAAATAATTCATTGTATATTAAAATATTCTAAGGCACTTATTGGAGACCAAGATAATACTTCAGGTGGAGCTATTTTTATTAGTAAATCTTCAAAAATAATTATATCAGACTGTGAAATCACTAAAACCAAAGCCTCCTATGGTGGTGCCATTTACATTAGAGAATCAGATCCTATAATCAGAAACAACATTATTCACAATGTTTGGGGACGAACAATGGGAGGGGCAATATGTATATATAATGCTAATCCCAAAATCATTAATAACTTGATTCATTCTAATTCAACTCAGACTTATGGTGGAGGTATATGTCTTAATTCAAATTCCAGGCCTGAAATAATAAATAATACTATCTGTAACAATACAGCGTCGAGAGGTGGAGGTATCTTTGTTGCAAATTCTTCATCTCCTAATATTAAGAATACAATAATCTGGGGCAACACTGCCAGTTTTGACGGGAATCAGGTTCATCTTTATACAAATAACGCTGACCCAAATTTTTATTACTGTGATATTCAGGGAGATAGTACTGAATTCGGGAAAGATAATGGAGCCATTTTTAACGGTGATTATGAAAATAATATTAATGCTGATCCTCGATTTATTTCTTCAAATGTTCTTTCTTTACAAAATACTTCACCTTGTATAAATAAAGGTAATCCACAGCATACTATTGATAGCATAGGAACCGCTGTTGACTTGAACAATAATCCCAGAATATTTGATGGCATTTTTGATATCGTGGACATTGGAGCGTATGAATATCAGGGTAACCCATCTGTTATTGAATTCTGTGGTACAATCGATGAAGATATGCTTTGGGATTGTGATAGTGTTAAAATTAATTGTAATGTTATAATAAACGATGGAAAAACTTTGACAATTTCCCCAAGTGTTTTTATTGAATTTCAAGGTCATTATAGTTTTCATGTACAAGGTAGAATATTGGCACTGGGTACTGTTAATGATAGTATTTATTTTACTATCAAAGATACGACCGGATTTGCAAATAAATCAATACCGAATGGTGGATGGGCAGGTATAATATTTCAAAGCACAAACAATAGTAACGATAGTTCAAAATTCTTTTATTGTCATTTTCAATACGGAAAGGCGAGTGGTGTATATAACGATGGTGGTGTATTTTATATTTCCCAATTTTCTAAGATATTTATTTCAAATTGTCTTTTTATAGATAATATTGCATTCAATTATGGTGGTGTAATGTATCTAAATGATTCTAGACCACTAATTAAATATTCAACATTTAAAAACAACAAGGGAGATTTTGGAGGTGCAATTTATGGATATAATTTAGCATCACCTACGATATGGAATTGTTTTTTTACGGATAATTACGCGAATGACAGAGGTGGAGCAATTACACTTTATTTTAACTGCTATCCCGAATTAATTAATTGCTGTATAAATAATAATCTGGCTTGGAAAGATGGCGGAGGAATTTATTTGAGTAATTCTCAACCAAGAATTCTAAATTGTAATGTGGTTTACAACAATGCTTATGGTTATAATGGTGGCGGAATGTATTTCGCTCATAGTTCATCTCCTGATATTGAAAATACAATTTTATGGGGAAACGAAGCAGGAATTTCTGGTAGTGGTGACCAAGTATATATTTCTCACAATGAATCTGACCCAGGTTTTTTCTATTGTGATGTTCAAGGTGGAACCACTGAATTTAAAGGTGCAGGTTCGGGGGCAAATTATAGTGGTGCTTTTTTGAATAGTATTGTATTAAATCCCTTTTTTAAGGATACAACAAATCAAAATTATCAGTTAAAAAGTAATTCACCTTGCATTAATGCAGGCGACCCAACAACTGATCCAAATTACGTTGGCTCAATTGACTTGGCAAATAATACAAGAATTATAAATTCAATAATTGATATCGGTTGCTATGAAAGGCAAGCAATTCTAGAATTGAATATAAAGTTATTTCTTCAAGGTGCATATAGATAAATATAACCTGAAATAAAATATTTATTTTACTTTGCATTTTTTAAGTTTTTAGTTAACTTGCAGTAGTAACTAAAATTAAATTACGAAACAATGTCATTAAAATAAAAAATATTAAAACCTTGGAGAATTATTTCCAAGGTTTTTTTATTTTTAAATGACTAGGAACATTAAGAAACTTATAATAAACAAGAAAAGTAAAAATATGAGAATTAATAGAACAATAGGAGATAAATTTTATGAACTCAAGA
>JAFGID010000088.1 GCA_016929735.1 Ignavibacteriales bacterium
GTAATTTGATTTGAACTATAATAGAATTGAGACTTGCACAACACTTTGATACTTGATTATGTCCGTCCCAGATTTGATTTGAACTATAATAGAATTGAGACTCCAATTATGCTAATTCAAATAAGGAATGTTTTGGAATTTGATTTGAACTATAATAGAATTGAGACTATATATTGACCGCTTTTAATTTTCTTTTCTGTTTCTATTTGATTTGAACTATAATAGAATTGAGACTAGTTTAATATGCATCTTCACGTTCGCGTATTCTAATTTGATTTGAACTATAATAGAATTGAGACTTCATTGTAGTCTCCAATTTAATAATGATTAGTTAATTTGATTTGAACTATAATAGAATTGAGACTTTGTTTTCCTTTTAGTTAGTTAAAAAATTCTAAAATAATTTGATTTGAACTATAATAGAATTGAGACCTGTTGGGAATAATCTTTCCAAGTCTTTTGTTGTGAATTTGATTTGAACTATAATAGAATTGAGACCGTTAACAAAGCATCTATTTGCTTTGCTATGGCGTATTTGATTTGAACTATAATAGAATTGAGACCCTTTATATCAATACCTAATCTTAACATATCGGTTGCAATTTGATTTGAACTATAATAGAATTGAGACTCGTATAAAAATCGCATGTATTTTACTCCAGTTTCATTTGATTTGAACTATAATAGAATTGAGACAAGGTTGGACAACGGAATGTCGCATCCCTAATTAATTTGATTTGAACTATAATAGAATTGAGACCGGGTATGCAAATATGCTTTTTCTTGAATTCATTCCAATTTGATTTGAACTATAATAGAATTGAGACTTCTCTAACCACTCCAACCATTCAATATGTTTTTTATTTGATTTGAACTATAATAGAATTGAGACATCGTTTTTAGTATTGTTGTGCTGTTTCAATTCTAAATTTGATTTGAACTATAATAGAATTGAGACTATAATAACTACATGCTATCGATATTTCAAAGAGCAAGTTTGTATCGAACTATATTAGAATTTCCCGACAAGTCGGGATCTCCATTCCGATAAATCGGAATTCCGAGAGACTTTAAGTTGTGACGAAAAAATTGCGAAGTAATTTTTGAAGTCATCCCGATGTAATCGGGATATCGAACTATATTAGAATTGAGACAAATCATCCAAATCAAACTTGCTTTTCTTCCAAACTAGTTTGTATCGAACTATATTAGAATTTCCCGACAAGTCGGGCTAATCGCACTATTGTAGAATTGAAATGTGGTCATTTGCTGATGGAAGAACAGGTTGTATTCCAATATACCCAAAGAACAAATTGAAATCAAATCACAACGCAAAATCCTTTTACCAAGTCGGCTGAAGCCAATCTATGTCATCCAGATTTTTTAACTATTACATTCTTTTTAACTCTGTGTTTTTTCTCTTGTTTTTCCCCTGTTGTTTATCCCTCAATTTACAACCAGTAACCATCACTACGAACAAATTAAACATTAACCATTATTCTATTAACCATTAAAAAAACTCTTTGTTTCTTACTCTTTTTTCATATTTTTGCATTGTAATCCAATAAATTTTTCCACCTATAATTTTTTGTATTGAAGTATTTCGAAGGGTTATTCATAGATTGAAAAATTTAATTGTTTTCACGGATTATTGTACTTAAAAACTTTTGAATTTATTCTGCACTGATCGTTAGCTAAAGTTTAGCATAGAAACATAAAATGAAAAATTTAATATTTAATTATTTAATATAAAATTATGGAAAAGACAAAAGCAAAAGAATTGGTAGTGCTAGTCCTTTGTGCAATAGTCTCAATCAATGTTGTATTGATAATTGGATGTAGAAGGAATGAAACAATTCCTACCGAACTAGAAACACCTTCTCCTATAGATACACATCAGATTCCATCGTTTAAATTGCCGGTTTTGGTAAATGCCTCTTTTTATGATAAAATTAAAGAGTTGTTAAAACCTGATGATGTCGTTGGAGCCCGAGCTCCTCGGTCAAGACCTGATGTACCATTAGATCTAAACAAATTTCAGAGAGCTTTGTCTGTATTAAACCAAGTTGATGAACAAGAAAAGGGCATAAAAAAAAGTCTAGTTTTTTCTTCAAAGGAAGATTTAAAAACTTATCTTAGCCAGATTCCTTCAGATATCACGATCATCAGTTACAACAATGAATCTAGCTTGACGCCAATCGAAGAAAGAGAAACTCCGGAGCAAATGAAAGCGGCGGTTTTGGAATTCAGTCAGCTTGTTCACCAAAGTGGCCGCCAGATGGTTTTCGGACCTTTAAATAATGACTGGTTAAATTTAAATAATGCAGGTAAACTAAAAGAGGTTTTAGATGCTATTGACGCAGCTGGGGTTCAAGGGCAAGGGGCAATGGACCAAGGTGGTTTAAATTCTTTTATCAATTTTGTAGAACAGATGAAATCAATATTCGCTCAAAATAAAGGGCAAGATGTAAAACTAAATGTTCAACTTTGGTTGGGTCGGAATTCAGTTGAAGAAATTGTCAGCGGCTTTAAAGAAGTGGAAGATAAGATTAGTATAGCCGTGATTTTTTCTGATACTGACCCAAATAACGACACTTATAAAATTTTACAACAACTAAGGGGTACAAACGCCAGATAACTCTATTGAGTAAATTCAAATTTCAACCACTAAATTAGAATTTCATTTGAACTAAAATAAAATTGGGATATTTTGGTGAATTAAGTTAATTATTTCTTTAATTTTTTTATCTTTTTTTTGTATTATGCTACAGGTAAGTAATAGAATTTAACTATATACAATATAATAAACGGCATTGTATTTCAATATACCCAAAGAACAAATTGAAATCAAATCGCAACAGGTAGGTGAGTGTAGTCGAAGCTACGCTATTTGTAACTCAATATACCCCAGCAATAACTTTCCACTTTAGAGACACTTAGCCGCAGATTGAGATTAAATATTTTTTAATAAATGGCACTGATATAAATACATTAAAGAAGGCTTTGAAAAACTAGGTTTCTGTCATACTGATTCCGACAAGTCGGAAAGGTTTTTCCAAGGCTTCTTATAGCATAAATAATTTAGTTAAAATCTTATGGTTTTTTCCCTTTTTTTCCCATCAAATGAGTACTTAAAATTTTTTATATTTGTAATCTAAATTTTAAATAATTTTACTATGACTGACTTAACTGAAAGAGAAAAAGCGATATTACGATACGTGATATATCAGTTTATTTTAACTGCTAATCCGGTTGGCTCGAGAGTGATTTCAAAGAAGTTTAATCTTAATCTTTCTTCTGCCTCGATAAGAAATACTATGTCCGATTTGGAGGAATTAGGTCTTTTAAATCATCCTCATACTTCATCGGGTCGCGTTCCGACTGAAAAGGGATACCGCCTATACGTTGATTCCCTTATGGATGAGCCACGGCTCGAATCAAAAGAAAAAAGAATGATAAAAGCTGGACTTGATTCGGAGGTTGCTCCATTTGAGGATTTATTGCGTATGACTTCGAGCATATTAAGTCAGATTACAAAAAATTTAGCTTGTGTAACATACCCGAAACTCGATAAGGCAATACTGAGTAAAATACAGATAATTCCTATTTCCTATGCAAGGATTCTGGTTGTTGTTACAATTAAGTCGGGTTTGGTAAAAACTATTACTTTGGAATTAAAGACGGAGATAACTCAGTCAAAATTAGAAAAAGTTCAGCAATTTTTGAATGAGCGGCTTTCGGGTTTGACTTTTTGCGAAATCCGACAGACGTTTCAGGAGAGAATAAGCGATTTGGACAGCGAAGAATTTAAACCTGTTGTTAGGTTGTTTATTGATTCGGCAGATAAAATATTTCCTGATATTCAGATTGCAGATAATATCTTCTTAACCGGAACAAAAAATATTTTATCTCAACCGGAATTTTCAGACAGCGAAAAATTTCAGAGCATAATTGAATTGATAGAGGATAAAGATGTAATCATTCATCTAATGGAAAAAAAGAGAAGCGATAGTCTTGATAAAATTACTGTTTCCATTGGTTCAGAAAATGAGATTGACCAATTATCCGATTATAGTGTGGTTATTAAAAATTACAATGTAGGTGAAGTTAATGGTTCAGTTGCTGTTATCGGACCGAAGAGGATGCAGTATTCAAAAACAATTGCAGCGATAATTTACGTTGCAGAAGTATTATCAAAAGCAATTAAAGGTGAAGAATAAAAGTAAGGTATAAAATATATGAAAGAAAAAACAAAAGAAAAACCAGAAGAAAAGGAAAAATCAATCAGAGAGGAAAAAGAAGTTACTGAATCTACTGAAGAAATAATTAAAGAAGCAGAAATTACGGAAGAAGAAAAACAAATGGACGAATTGACAGAAGAGATAGAGAAATTAAAAGCAGAAAAAGAAGAATTAAAAAATCTTCTATTGCGAAAAGCTGCTGAGTTTGAAAATTACAAACGACGAAGCGAAGCTGATTTTGCACAGATAATCAAATACGCTGCTGAACCGATAATTCTAAAAATCCTTTCCGTATTCGACGATTTTGAACGCTCTATTTCGCATATAGAAGAAGAGAACAACTTTAACTCTACTAAAGAAGGATTGAAATTATTATTTGAAAAGTTCAATAAGACATTAAACGACATTCAAATAAAAAAGATAAATTCAAAAGGGACACTTTTTGATGTCAACTTGCACGACGCACTAATGCAGCAAGTTGATGATTCGATACCTGAGAATACTGTAATTGAAGAAATTGAACCGGGATACATGTATAAGGATAAAGTTATCCGACATTCAAAAGTAATAGTTAGCAAACATTCTGATGAAGAGCCCGTAATAGAAAATAATAGTGAAAATTTTTCCAATAATGATAATAATGAGGTAGAATAAGTTTATGTCCAAGCGTGATTATTATGAAATTTTAGAAGTTGGGAAAAGCGCAAGCAAAGAGGAAATTAGAAAAGCATATAGAAAACTCGCAATGAAATATCACCCTGATAGGAATCCGGGAGATAAAGATGCTGAAAATAAATTTAAGGAAGCAACCGAAGCCTATGAAGTGCTAAGCGATGACGATAAAAGAAAAAGATATGACCAGTTCGGACATAGCGGTGTTCGGGGTGGACAAGATTTCCACGACTTTACTAATATCAATGATATATTTAGCCAGTTCAGCGACATCTTCAGCGGTTCGTCTTTTTTCGATGATTTCTTCGGTGGTTCTTCACGCGGTTCTCGAAGAAGGACGCAGGGTATGCCCGGTTCTAATTTGAGAGTCAGCATTGATTTAACCCTTGAAGAAATTGCACAAGGTGTATCCAAAACCATTAAAATTAAAAAAAGTAATGTATGCAGTACTTGTAATGGAACAGGTGCGAAGGATACAAATTCATTTAAGACTTGCTCTGTTTGTAATGGCACGGGTGAATTAAGACAAATTTCGCGTTCCTTATTCGGACAGGTTGTAAATATTGTTACTTGCAACAATTGTAATGGTACCGGCAAAATAATCTCTCAACCATGTAAGGAATGCAAAGGTGAAGGAAGAATACATGGTGAGTCCACGGTAAAAATAAATATACCAGCAGGAGTTTACGACAACAGTTATCTTACGTTGAGAGGGCAAGGCAATGCAGGTAAGCATGGCGGACCAGCAGGAGATTTAATCGTAATAATAAGAGAAATCCCTCATAAATATTTTAGAAGAGATAACGATAATATAATTTACGATTTATGGATAAGTTTTCCGCAAGCCGTTCTTGGTGCTGATGTGGAAGTACCCACTTTGAATAGTAAGGCAAAATTAAAAATAGAAAAAGGGACAACTGCAGGAAAATATCTTAAAATGACCGGTAAAGGTATCAAACATTATGACAGGATGGGTAATGGCGACCAACTTGTAAAAATCAATATTTTTGTGCCTCAAAGAGTTAATTCAAAGGAAAAGGAACTTCTTAAAGAATTAGATGGGCAAGAAAATATAAAACCGAATAAATAATTAATAAATAAAGTGAAGATTAAATCAATTAAAAATATTTCACGTAAAATCGGCTTTACAGAAACCGAATTTTCTGTATTGTTATTTCTATCATTTGTATTTTTGACTGGATTAATATTTCAGCAGTTCATCTCGCCCGAAAATAAAATTGATAAGAAGCAAATAAGTTCCGGATATTTGTTACAAGATAGCTTGTTTTTCGCTTCTGATAGAGATTCACTATTTTTAAAAAACGGTAAGCTAACTATTGACAATGAACAAGAACTTTCGGATTTTAGCAACAACAAATTTGAACAAAGAGAGAAAATAAGCGTTCAGCTTGGTGAAAAGAGTATTGACATCAACGAAGCAGATATGAAAACATTATGCTTATTACCCGGGATTGGCGAGAAAACAGCGGAAAAAATCATTGAATACAGAAAAAATTATGGAAAATTCAACAGAATTGAGGACATAAAAAAAGTAAAAGGAATAGGCGAAAAAAAGTTTAATAATATAAAAAAGTATATATTTGTAAAATAAAATTTTAATTTTTTGGAGGAAAAATGTTAAGGAAATCAGACCCCTGGTATATTCACCTTATACTTTATGTTGTCATTGTAATTCTAATTTACCTTCTTATTAAAGTTGCGATTGTAGATCCAAAGGAAACAATGGCTAAGGAAAACTTTTTCAAAAAAGAATCAAGAACGAGGATGGAAAACCTTCGAGAGCTTCAGATTTTATGGGAAAAGAAAAACAAAGCTTATACCGATGATATTACTAAGTTGGTTGAATTTTTCAAAACAGAAAAGGAAGTTCAGGCACTTATTAATGCTGTAGATACATTAGGTAAAGTTGAAGTTGATGTTAAAGACGAAAACGGTAATGTTATTGGTGTGAGAGATAGTATTGCAACAAAATCCAAAAATCCTTTTAGGACTTTATTAGGAGATGACCCTAGCAAACCTGAAACACAAATAGGTCCCGGCGATATCGAACAATGGGCAAGTTTATTAGTCTATTCTCCAAAATCAAAGAATCCTTATATTATGAAAGTTGATACAACCACTGAATCCGATACAGTAATAGACCGTAGGGGTAATGTTATAAAAGTAAATACAAATACAGTAACTGGTAAAAGATGGATGGTTGAATGTCCTGATGGTTATGGTAAAATTGGCGACGTTATGCAAGACGCACTTAAGAATGCTGCTTCTTGGGAATAAAACTGAGCAGCAAAATTCAATAAAATAATTACAAAAGACTTAAAAATTTTAGGAGAATTCGGGTGAGTTCAAACTATTCATCCTTTTCTCCTTTTTTGTTATGAGAATAATAACTGGTAAATGTAAAGGAAGAATATTAAAAGTTCCCGATTCTAAATTGATCCGCCCGATGACTGCTCGAATAAAGGAATCTATTTTTAATTACCTTAATAATCTTATTGATTTCGAAGGCATCACTTGTTGCGATGTTTACTCTGGAAGCGGTTCGCTTGGTTTAGAAATTTATAGCCGAGGTGCAAAGGAAATTCATTTTATAGAAAAAAATTTCAAGATAGGTCAAATATTAAAAAAAAATATCTTATCCTGTAAGGCAGAAGAATGCTCACAGGTGTTCAACATCGAAGCTAAGAAGTTTTTCTCATCAAAACCTCCAATTCAATATGACATAATCTTTGCAGATCCCCCATTCTTTAATTATGATATTTATGAAGTAGTAAAATTAATTTTTCAAAACAAATTCCTTGCAGAAAACGGAATTATACTGGTACAGCGTTCTCATCAGACCGAAGCAAAAGATATAGAAGAATTTAAAATTAAACCAGAAAGAAGAATTGGTGATTCTAATATCTTTGTGTTAAATAATTTTATCTAGAAAATTTTTTTCAACTATCAAAATTTATTATTTTTAAATGTTACAATAAAAAATACGAATAATTATGAATCAAGAAAAATTCAAACCACGTGACTTAAAAGTCTATTCTACGAAAGAATGGCTTGCGGATGGCAAGAAAAAATACCGACAAGTATTCGATAGGAAGGAAACTACATATATTTATGCAGAGTTTTCTTTCTTTAATAAGTATTTCGATGAGAGGGATTGGAAAGCAAAAATAACACTTAAAGCATATAATATCACAACAGCAAGTAAACCAAATTTACTATGTTCGTTGGATTATGACAAAGAAATTTCAAAGGATGACAATATCTTCTTTGTTCGCGAAGGTTGGGGCAACGCTGAACCTGGTAACTATTGGACTAAAGGAACTTATAAATGGGAAGCATTTGTTGATGATGAGTTGATACTTACGCGAACATTTTATGTAGAAGATTTTGGTAAAGTTACAGAATCATCAAATCCTTATTTTAAGGTAAAATCTATTAAGCTGTATGAAGCGCCGAACGAGACTGTACCATTAGGACAAAGAAAATATTATCAGACTTTTAGCAGTTCGGAAACAAGGTACTTATGGGTAGAACTTACAATCGAAGATTTACATCCTGAGATATCTTGGTATGGCGAGTTTTTCTTTAATTTTTTCGATGATGCTAAACAATTAAGAGGCCAAGCAATCGAAGTTGTTAACATGTACACAAAAAAAAGTAATCCGATACAAATAATAAACTCCGGCTGGGGCTCTGATACCAAAGGAACTTGGTATAAGGATAATTATACTGTTGAAATTGTTTTCATGGATACTCTTATTGCAACCGTCCCATTTGTTGTCGGCGATTCTTTTAAAGAAGGAATGGTAAATGTTACTGTCAGCCCGAATAAGATTGAGACTCAAACTGAGATACCTAATACGCCAGCTTCGCCCGATGAGATTTTAAAAGAAATTGATGAAATGATAGGTCTTGATTCGATTAAACAACGAATGAGAGATTATACAACTTATTTGAATTTTCTGAAGCTGAGACAAGAAAAAGGATTGAAAGACGCTTCGAAAATAAGTCTCCATTCTGTTTTTACAGGTAATCCCGGAACTGGCAAGACAACGGTTGCGTTATTGCTCGGAAAAATATTTAAAAATTTAGGATTATTATCAAATGATACTGTTCATGAAGTTGACCGCGCAGATTTAATTGGGAAATATATTGGACAGACAGCTCCTCAGGTAAGAGAACATATAGAAAAAGCAAGAGGTGGGATTCTATTCATTGACGAAGCTTATGCTTTAGCACGAGGGGGCGAAGATGATAAAGATTACGGACGTGAGGCAATTGAAGTTCTCATAAAAGAGATGTCTGATGGACCCGGCGATATCGCTATCATCTTTGCAGGATACCCTAAAGAAATGGAAATATTTATTAATTCTAACCCTGGATTAAAATCAAGGATTAATATGTATTTCGATTTCCCGGATTATACACCAACTGAATTAATTCAAATATCTGAGCTGTCAGCAAAGAAAAAATCTTTAATCATATCCCCTGAAGCAAAAGAACTATTCGTCAAAAAACTCACAGAAGCATATCGTAATCGTGATAGAATGTTTGGTAATGCAAGGTATGCTATTTCATTGCTCGAAGAATCAAAAATCAATATGGCATTAAGAGTGATGAACTCTGAAGACCCTAACAAATTATCCAAGGAAGAGTTATCAACCATTATACTTGATGACATTGAAAAAGTATTTGCTAGCAAAGAGAAAAAATATGTTGATATTCCTGTTGACGAAGATTTATTGAAAGAAACAATTGCAGAATTGAATAATCTTATTGGAATGTCAAACATAAAAACCGAAATAAACGAATTAATAAAATTGGTAAGATTCTATAAAGAAAGCAAAAAAGATGTTTTAAATTCACTTTCACTTCATCATGTGTTTACAGGAAATCCCGGAACTGGCAAGACAACAATCGCAAGAATTATGGCAAAAATATTCAAAGCTCTTGGTCTGCTTGAAAGGGGGCACATTGTTGAATGTGACAGAGAAGCGCTAGTTGCCGGATACGTCGGACAGACTGCTATTAAAACACAAGATAAAATTAATCAAGCAATGGGGGGTGTGTTGTTTATTGATGAAGCTTATGCTCTTTCTCCTCGTGGTGAAAGTTCTAACGATTTTGGACCAGAAGCAATCGAAGTTATATTAAAAGAAATGGAAGATAATCGCGGAAAATTTGCTGTTATTGTTGCCGGTTACACCGAAGAGATGAGGCAATTTTTGCTAACCAATCCCGGACTATCGTCGCGATTTGACAAGACAATTCATTTCAACGATTATTCAGAAGAGGAACTTATACATATTGCAATTTATATGTTTGGGACTTATAAACTTAATCCTGATGAAGGTACCTTACAGCATTTGAAAGAGTACTTTAAGTTTAGATGTGATAACCGCGACAAATTTTTTGGTAACGCAAGAGTAGTAAGAAAAATTGTACAGGAAGCAGTTAAGAATCAAAATCTTAGAATGGCTTCAATCCCGGCTGACAAGCGAACGGAAAAAGTATTAAACACCGTGACAGTCGATGATGTAATGGAATTTCAACCAAGTTCAGAAGAATTGCTGACTAAGAAACAAAGGCAAATTGGTTTTGATATAAACGAACCATTAACGAACTATTAAAAAATTTAATTCAGGATAAAATTATGAACAACTCATTTTTAAAATCATTTGGAATTCTATTTCTGTTTGCGAATATTTATCTTTACTCACAAATCAGCATTTACGAGCCCATTGACATTGATACAGTATCATCAAGTTTAACAGATCTTGGAAGGATGTGGACATTTGATAACGTCCCATACGATTACTTTAAAAATGAATATAATTTCGTTCCAACAGATGAATGGCTTGAACATGTTCAAAAATCAGCATTGGAATTTGGAGGGGGCTGCTCAGCGGCATTCGTTTCTGCGGATGGTTTAATTATGACAAATCATCATTGCGGTCGCGGGCAATTAATGGATGTTCAAAAAGAAGGTGAAAACCTTTTGCGAGATGGATTCTACGCAGCCACACTCGAGGAAGAAAGAAAAATTCCAAAATTAAACGTTGACCAACTGATAATGATTGAGGATGTTTCTCAGGAAATTTATAATGAGATGAATAAAGGAAAAAATAACGACGAAAAAATTGAAATCCGCAATAATAAAATCAAGGAACTTGAAGCACAATACAGCAAAGAAACCGGACTGCTCTGTTCAGTTGTTCCTCTTTATAATGGCGGCAAATATTCACTTTATGGATATAAAAGATATGATGATGTTAGACTTGTGATGGCACCAGACTTTCAAATAGCAGCAACAGGTTGGGATTGGGACAACTTCACATATCCACGCTACGAATTAGACTTTGCATTTTATCGTGCCTATGAAAATGGCAAACCGATAAAATCAGAACATTTCTTTACTTGGAGTGACAAAGGAGCTGCTGAAGATGAATTAATTTTTGTAGTGGGAAGACCCGGCAATACAGACAGGTTATTATCAGTAGCACAATTGGAATTTATGCGTGATTATGTTATTCCTTATCAATTAATTCTGTTCAATGGACTTTATGATGCATATTTTTATATGTTCGAAAATCAGCCGGAAAGAGAGTCAGAATTATTGAACTCCGTACTCGGTTGGGGGAATGCCAGAAAATCTTATGCAGGTCGCTTAGTTGGATTAAAAGATGAATATATTATGAAAAAGAAAAACGATTTTGAAGAAAAATTAATCGCTGAAGTTAATGCAAATCCGGAATTAAAAGAACGATATGGTAATGTTTGGAATAATTTAAACACTTTATTCGAAGAGGCGAAGAAATATTACAAAGAAAATATTGCTTACCGACTACCCAGATACGGATTACCTATTTACTTCACATTAGCAAATAAAATCATAGAGTATGCTGAGCAGATTAAATTGCCCGAAACGAGTAGAAAGTCAGCTTATCAAAGTGAACAAATAGAAAAAACAAAAATGGATTTGTACTCGAATAATTTTGAATATGAATTACAGGATAGACTACTTCTGACTTATGTAAAATATATTACAAGTTGTCTTGGTAGTGAGCATCATCTGATTAATGAAATATTTAATGGTAAAACCGGCAACGATGCAGTTCAATATTTAAAGGCAGAATCACAATTATCTTCAAACGAGAAAATAAAAGAATTTATTGAGTTAGCCCCAGATGAAATATTAAATTCAGATGACCCATTCATTTCTTATATTCTGAAAACACTCAAAAAAGGAAATGAATTAAAAGCAAAAATGGATGAAATTTATAATACCGTATCAGTATTAAATCAACTGCTTGGTGAAGTTGCATATAAAGTATATGGCGATAAAATACCACCTGATGCTACAGGTTCACTAAGATTACAAGACGGAGTGATAAAAGGTTATGAATATAATGGAACAATAGCACCGGGCAAATGCACCTATTACGGTTTATATGACAGATATCACTCATTTGGCGGAAAAACATATCCTTGGGGATTGCACGAAAGATGGCA